>JBGSMY010000032.1:0-17531 GCA_041739975.1 Pirellulaceae bacterium | reverse complement strand
GACATCGCCGAACGCCGCCGCCCCCAAGACGGTCGGATCAAAGTCAGCCTGGGTGAAAAGGAACTTGACCTTCGCGTCAGTATTATCCCCACTAACCACGGCCAGTCCGCGGTTATGCGTCTATTAGATAAGGACAACATTCGGGTTAGCGTCAAACAACTCGGGTTTTCCAATGAGACCTACAAAACCTTCAACGGCCTAATCAAACGGCCAAACGGTATTATCTTGGTTACCGGACCAACTGGTTCCGGAAAGACCACCACGCTCTACGCCGCGCTAAACCAACTGAACCGCCCAGACCGCAAAATCATTACGGCCGAAGACCCCGTCGAATACTACCTGCCGGGCATCAACCAAGTCGAGGTTCGGCATAACATCGGACTCGACTTTGCTCGCATCATTCGCTCCATGCTCCGCCAAGCACCCAACATTATCTTGGTCGGTGAAATGCGCGACGCCGAGACCGTTTCGATGGGTATTCAAGCCAGTCTTACTGGACACTTAGTATTTAGTACTCTGCATACGAACGATGCGCCCAGCGCCATCACACGGATGGTCGATATGGGGGTGCCTGGATATTTGGTCGCCAGCAGCGTTGTGGCGATTGTGGCTCAGCGATTGGTGCGGACGATTTGCTCGAAGTGCAAAGCCCGATTCACTCCCTCGGAAGCCGTTATGGCAGAGATCGGTTTGACCCCCGAGCAAATCGCTTCGGCAACTTTCATGAAAGGCAAAGGATGCAATACCTGTCAAAAAACTGGCTATAAAGGTCGGTTGGGTATTTATGAACTGCTGATCATCGACTCCAAAGTCCGCGAAATGATCTTCAAAAACTCGTCTGCCACCGATGTCCGCAAATATGCCATTTCCAAAGGCATGGACACGCTGTTTAAAGACGGTGTCAAGAAAGTCTTGGCGGGAATCACCACCTTTGAAGAGATCTACCGGGTCGCCAAACGGACCCAACAAGATCAATAGGATTGGGGAAAACCACCTATCTTACGTCGGAAAAACCCACAAACCCCGGCTCAATTTGTCTCGGACTAATCCGGATGCAACAATAAAGCCGTGGGAAGTGTCGCTTTTTCCTCGTCTCGACGCTGTTTTTCCGCCTCGTTTTTGCAATTGTTTGATTAGAATTTGATGTTATTCGGGGGCAAGCGCAATATAAGGCCAAGTTTTTAGGACTCAAGGGCCGCTTTTGGTACCGGATGGGACCGGACGTTTACGGACCGGACGTTTACGAACGGAATGGGCCCCAAAGACTTGGAGGACCTTCGGTTGCAACTCCATCGGGAGACACCCGCCAAGGAGATCCAAATCACTTAGGCCTAAAGCCTGGGGTTTGAAGCCTAACCGGCCTGATTTGCGTTTTTTTTACCTACAAATGGAATTGATTCAGCGGAAACCAACAGTATGGCTACGGTATTAATTGACAAACTCTTGGAAGCGTGCGTTAAACAAGGTGCCAGTGATATCCACATCACCGTCGGCCAACCTCCCGTATTTCGCTTGCACGGTCGTTTGCGAAAACTCGAGACCAAAGTACTTGAGCCCGAAGACACCGTGGCATTGATGAAAAGCATCTCTCCCGACCGCTGCCAACGTGAACTCCAGGAAGCCGGCAGCTCGGACTTTGGTTTTGCTTACGCCGACAAAGCTCGGTTCCGCGTTTCAATTTTCAAACAACGCGGCAACATCGCCATGGTGTTGCGGCAAATCCCGAACGAAATGATGACTCCGGAATTCTTGGGAGTCCCAGAAGTTTTTACCAAACTCTGTATGCGACCGCGCGGTTTGATCCTGGTCACGGGGCCAACCGGCTCCGGAAAAAGTACCACACTGGCCGCACTGGTCAATTACATCAACGAACGGGTCGACCACCATATTATTACGATCGAAGACCCAATCGAGTTCTTCCATTATCACAAAAAATCGACGGTCAACCAGCGCGAAGTCAACGTTGACGTCCCCAGCTTCTCAGAAGCCATTCGCCGAGCTTTGCGACAAGACCCAGACGTTATTCTGGTCGGTGAAATGCGGGACTTGGAAACCATCGAAGCGGCCATTTCCGCTGCCGAAACCGGTCACATTGTGTTTGCTACATTGCACACCAACAGCGCCCAAGGCACGGTCAACCGCATCATCGACGCGTTCCCCGGAAACTTACAAGACCAAATTCGCACGCAGCTTTCTACGTCGCTTATCGGCGTGCTAGCCCAAACTTTGCTTCCGCGAATCGGCGGTGGCCGAGTTGCCGCTTACGAATCCTTGGTGGTTACTCCCGGCGTGGCGAACTTGATTCGCGAAAACAAAACTTTCCGTATCAATTCGGCCATTCAAACGGGTGCCAAGTTCGGCATGATGCTGATGGACGATTCCCTTTTCCGACATTGGTTGGAAGAAAAAGTCGAAATGGAGGACGTGCTGGGACGAGCCCACGATCCAGATGCTTTGGCAAAACGCATCGCAACGGCGCGACGTCAATTGGCTCAAGGCTTGCCGGTCGAATTGACCAGCGTGCAACCAGCGGCCGCTCCAACGTAGTTGTCGCCGCAACGTCGTCAAACATCCCAGGTGTCGAATTTAATCGTCCAATTTCAAATTGTCATATTGATCGCGGGGAGTATTTTTCATGGCCATTCGACGCTTAGGACAAATTCTGGTCGACTTGGGCTTTGTTAGCGACGAACAACTGGAGATGTTGGTCGAAGAACAAGGTCAAAATCCTGGCCAGCGTTTGGGAAAAATCGCCGAAGACATGGGGTTGATCAGCGACGATCAATTGGTCCAAGCCCTCGCCGAACAATTTGGCCTGCAAACCGTCGACCTCGAAGGAGTTGTGCCACCGGACGATGCCCGTCAAGCCATCACGGAAGCTATGGCCCAACTCTACCGCGTCATTCCTTTGCATTTAGGTGACGGCGTTTTGACGATCGCAACCGCCGATCCACAAAACCTGTCGATGCAAGATGAATTGCGGCGATTTCTGGGTTACGACATTCGCATGCTCGTGGCCAGCGAACACCAGATCCTGAAAAGCATCGATAAATACTTCAACTCCGAAGTCGAGAGCATTGAAAAGATCATCCAAGAGATGCAAAAGGACGATTCGCTCAAACGTGCCAGCGAACGGTTAGCTCACGATGGCCCAATTAACTTGAGCGATGTCTCGGAACTCGTCGATAGCGCGCCGGTTCGCAAACTGCTGAACATGGTGATGTTGTTGGCCATTAAAGATCATGCCAGCGATATTCACTTTGAACCGTTTGAAGAAGAATTCCGCATTCGCATTAAAGCCGACGGAGTCCTATACGAAATGGTGCCACCGCCACGCCACCTGGCGTTTGCGATCACCACTCGCATCAAGGTTATGGCAAAGCTCGACATCGCCGAACGACGATTACCTCAGGACGGTCGAATCGAGCTGACCGTCGGTGGTCACCCGGTCGATCTGCGAGTCGCTGTGTTGCCGACCATGTTCGGCGAAAGCGTCGTTATTCGAATTCTGGACCGCAGCGTCGTGTCGCTGGATCTCAACAACGTCGGGATGGACGCGCCGACCATGACCAAGTTCCGAGAGGTCATCGGTAAACCTAACGGAATTATTTTAGTTACGGGCCCGACGGGCTCCGGCAAGACGACCACATTGTATTCCGCTCTAACGGAACTTAATAACATCGAAGACAAAATTATCACAACCGAAGATCCCGTCGAATACGACATTGACGGAATCATCCAAATCCCAGTCGATCCGGATATCGACGTGACGTTTGCCAATTGTTTGCGAGCCATTCTGCGACAAGATCCCGACAAAATTTTGGTGGGTGAAATTCGAGACTTGGAAACAGCCGAGATTGCCATTCAAGCCTCACTCACAGGCCACACCGTATTCAGCACGTTGCACACCAACGACGCACCGAGCACGATCACGCGACTTAAAGACATGGGAGTTCCCACGTTTTTGATTACCGCCACGGTTGAAGCCATCTTGGCACAACGTTTGGTGCGGCGAATTTGCCCCGAATGTCGCGAAGAAGTCACGCCGTCGGATGAGATCTTGGCCGAATTGCAAATTACTCGCGAAGAGTTAGCCGGACGCAAATTATATCGCGGCTCTGGCTGTTCGACTTGCAACAATACCGGCTACAAAGGCCGTATCGGGCTGTTCGAATTGATGATTATGGACGATGAACTTCGCGATATGGTGATGATCAATGCATCGGCCGACGAGATGCGAAATGCCGCCGAACGCAAAGGCATGCAAGTGCTCCGAACGGCCGGCATGAACTTTATGTTCGAAGGCAAAACCACGGCCGAAGAAGTCATCCGCGAAACAATTTTGGAAGCCTAAACGATAGTCGATCGATGGTCCACAATCGATCGACACAAATCAAAACATTCAACACAACAAAAACTCGCTCTCCGGTCAGCTCGTCTGGCAGGAAGCAAAATTTGACAATTAAAACTTAAACGACAATACACCATTTTTACTAAATCAAAACTTGGCATCCCGTTTGCGGATACAGATTTTGATTGGCGACATGTCTGTTCGCGTGAACAGGGGCATATTGCTAGACAGCCAGAGGTAACCAATGCCAACTTTTCAATTTGAAGCGATGGACCCTCAGGGTCAAGAGATCCGGGACGTCATTGAGGCGCAAACCCAAGACGAGGCTCAGGCGACGATTCGCTCGATGGGCTATTTCGTCACCAAAATCGCCATGCAAAAGCAGGCGAAAGGTGGCGCTCGAGGCAAAGGGCGTCGCAAGACGTTTGCCATCGGTGGAGCTGGCGGCAAGAAAATGGTGACGTTTACACGTCAGCTATCGATTCTCCAAGACGCCGGTTTGCCGATTTTGCGTAGCCTGAAAATCTTGGAAGACCAAGCCCGCCCGGGTGGCTTGAAAAACGCTTTGATGGATGTCTGCGACGAAATCGAAGGCGGTTGTTCGTTATCGGAAGCGATGGCCAAGTCGCCCAAGGTGTTTGACCGGCTGTACGTCAACATGATCAAGGCCGGTGAAGCGGGCGGATCGCTGGAACTCATTTTGAGACGCTTGGCGGAATTTAAAGAACGCACACAGTCGTTAAAGAACAAAGTGATCGGTGCCTTGATCTATCCGGTGATGGTTATCTTGTTCACCGTGCTGATCATGATCTTCATCATGGTGCGGATCATTCCGGAATTCAAAAAGATGTTCGAAGAGTTCGGCATCGATTTGCCGGCGATGACTCAGTTGTTGATTTCCATTTCCAATCGCTGCGTGAACTTGTGGTTCTTGTTCCCGTTGATTCCGATTGTGATCATTTTGTTTATCGCATTAGTTTGTAAATTCCGTGCCGGGCGGATGGGTTGGCATTTGTATTTGCTCAAAGTGCCGGTTATGGGCAAGTTGTTCGAAAAGAGCAACTTGGCACGTACCACGCGAACCTTGGGCGCGCTGGTCGCCAGCGGTGTGCCAATTATTGAAGGCCTAACGATTACCCGCGAGACTTCGGGCAACGCGATGTACGAAAAGGTTTACTCGAAGATTACGGATGCGATTCGCGAAGGCGATACGATTGCTCGGCCGATGAAATTTTACGCTCGGCCGAATTTTCATCCGGTCACGGCGTTTTTCTTTATGGCCACGCTGGCGCTTCCACCGTTGGCGGTGCTATTTGTGCAAGTCGACTTTTGGTTTGAAGTGATGTATGCCTGTGCGGCGATGTCGATTATCGCGCTGTTGTATTACTTCATGGTATTTAAGAAGACGGTTGTGGAAGACTTGGTCACCAACATGGTCGACGTTGGTGAAGAGACGGGTGAGCTGGACGTGATGTTGTACAAGGTTGCGGATTATTACGAAGAAGAAGTCCGCAATATTACTGACGGTATGATGAAATTGATCGAACCGGTGATGATTATTTTCTTGGGTTTGGTCGTGCTGTTCATCGTGGCTTCGTTGTTTATGCCGTTGATCGCCATCATTGGTGGTTTGACTGGCAACAAGAATAAATAGTGTAGCGACCAGTATTAAGAATAAATAATACCGTTTACCTGAAAAAAGAATTTTTTGGCGCGGTAATTGCGGGATAACGATTGAGACAAGATAGGAATAGTCAAGAAAATTGGGGGAAGTGAGCCATGAATACGCGGACGGCAAACGAACGAGAGAATCAATCAATGACAACAGCAGAAGTACCGATGATTTCGGCCACAACTAACTCGCAATCCATTCGCGTTATTCGCCGAGGATTTAGCTTGGTTGAATTGCTGGTGGTGATTACGATCATTGCCATTCTCGTTGGGTTCATTGCACCGGCTGTATTTCGGGCACTGACAACTAGCGAAGAGTTTGTCATCAACAGTGATATTGTCTTGCTGAACTCTTCGGTCGAAGCATTCAAGACGAAATACGGGTTTTATCCTCCAGATTTCTCACGGATTCGGACACTTAATGAATTTATTCCGTACCTAAACCGAATCGCTCCTAATCATGGCCATACACCAGTTCAATTAAACGCATGGTGGGCGGATATCGGTATTCAATTGAGTGGCGATCCGACGACGCCGCTTCCAGATGGTCGAAAGGGTCCCGTCGCTTCGTATGTTTTTTGGTTGTCAGGTTTGTCAAAAAACAAACAGTACCCGTTAACCGATTTGTCTGGTGTGCCACTTGTTGCTTACAACCAAGCAATTAATACGGCAGGAACCGCAGTGCCCGCAATCGAACGAGAAGTTTTTTATGATTTCAAGTCGGAACGTTTATTGATCGATGGATTCGTCGCCGGATATTCACAGTATCGAGGGCGGCCCGAACCATTTGTTTATTATGAACTGAATAGCCTGCCCACTTTGACAGATGCTGCCTTCACAACATATATGAGCGAATTGAGGGATGTTGGTACTCAAAAAGGAACGAGCTCCGTTTACCCATATTTTGATCCTACAAAGTCCGCGACATTGGCTTTTTCTGAACGTTTAGCCAAACGTGATAGTTTCCAATTCATTGCAGCAGGTCTGGATGGTTTGTTCGCTCCCGATACCGGCACTACGACACAAGACATCAATGCGCTGTTACCAGCAAACGCCAAACTCGAACGCGACAACTTGACTAATTTTTCCAATGGTCGCCTCGAAGTTTTGATCAACGGAAATTAATTTGACCGAGAAATCGTATTGATTTGACGGTTTATCGATCCGTAACATTTGTGTGGGTGCGAGGAAGTCATGATAGTCAACAAAAAGCGAACGCTAGACCGCCAAGGCGCTGCATCGCGTCAGGGTTTTACCTTGGTCGAAATGTTGTTAGTCGTGGCGATCATCACTATCCTGGCAACGCTTTCACTCGTGGTCCTTCGCGGTGCGCAAGAAGACGCCCGCGCGGCGAGAACGCAATCGATTATTTCTAGAGCTCGCGAAGTCTTGCTTGACAAAATCGAGCGATTAGAAACTCGTACGATGCCCTTTAATATCGACGCTGTGATTAGTGGAGCGAACCTTTCGCAAAAACAATATTTGCGCAAGCGGATGTTAATGGAATGGGTGCTCGCCGAGATCCCAAGCTATTACGAAGATTTGGAATATTTCCCGAGTTTGTCATCTCGAACTCCAGACACATCTGTTGGTAATAATCAGCCTCAATATTGGCCCGATGACATGCTTAATGGATTTTGGGCGTCGCAATTTACTCAAGCTGTGGCCTTTCGGCCACCGGCCGCGCTTTTGGGAATTCGTCGCGGCTTGAAAATGGAGCCAGGAGCAACACCCCCTGATCAATGGAACCATGTTGACGGCGATTGGCTGCCTGTTCCACCTTATCCTCCGTCGACGCGGAATACCGAGTATCGCAACGATCTTGCGGTTCTCGCAGACCCAAATCGTCTGCGTGCCAGTTTGATCGAGGGCTCGGAATGCCTTTACGCGATCCTTTACAACACATGGTACAACGACCAACGCGGCACACACTTTCTCGGGCCATCAGAAGTGGGCGACTTAGATAACGACGGTCGACCAGAGGTTCTTGATGCCTGGGGTGAGCCAATGTATTTCTTGGTACGCCGCAATCTGGAAATCGACATCAATGGCGATGGCGTGATCGATGACACCGATCGCGACGTCGATGGCAATTCAACCGTGGATCATTTAGACGCGATTATCGACCCAAGTCATCCGGTGACGATGGCAGATATTATTATTGAATTATTTTCGACACGTTCCAATCAGTTCTAGTTTTTGATCGCAGCGGCCGTTGCCAATGGGTCATGGGAAACACAAACTCATGTTGAATCGACAATCAAAATTGAACAGTTTGAGAATGGCGCTATCAAGCCGGAACTCGGCTGGTATGACGTTGATCGAGTTGTTGATCGTCATCGCAATCATGACCATCGTCACGGCCGCGGTCGTACCTCAAATCCGAACGATATCCAAAGAACGCAGTATTCGAGAAGCTGCTCGCGTGGCGGGCGGGTTTACCGTCGAAGCCAGCGACCGTGCCCGTGCAGAAGGATTTGGCGGAATTGCAATTTTCCGAAACCCGCGCGCTACGCGCGATGTGGGCGGTGTAAACCCAACGATTTATTACGTTGGCAATTCGATGGCGCAACTCAAGTTCACGACACCCTTTGTAGGTAACACTGAAAGCGATTTTGCTCAGATTACGGCAGGTACAGTGAATCCTGTTGCAATAAACGCTCCCTACGATACTTCGGTCGTAATCGAAGCCGGCAGTTATATTCAGTTTGGCACGAGCCCCTCGAAGTATTTGATTCTCGGGGTTGCCGCAGGCGGTCCAGGAATTCTCAACTTAACTCTGGACTTACCAAGCTACCAACCAAATCCCTCAGGCAACAAACCATTTCGAATTTGGCGACGACCGCGGATCAACGAAAACTCAAAAATCAATTTGCCACGCGGCTATTTAGTAAACCTAAACTATTCGGGCCACCTGGCCGCCGCTGGTAACGATTTTGCTTGGACCACTTTTTCCCAACCACAAATTGATGATCCAACAGCCCAGGCACCTGTAATTATTTTGTTTGATGAAAAAGGTGGGATCGACCGCATTTATCCCAATGGCTTTTTGGGCGGCAGCTACGTACCCCATTCGTCGACATATCTGAGTATCGCTGAAGACACAATTGGCAATACTTTTTTAGGTAGCTCCATGCCGCAGAGTTATACAACCAAAGGTACTGACCTACTCGACGACCCCACCATGATGTGGCTGACGGTAGATCATGAAACAGGTTCAGTAAACGTCGCGCAATCGTCGCCACCTTTGACTTTAATTCCTGGCGTTGGCCCGTATTTTGCAACACAACAATTACGGATCCTGGAATCGCTGCAAATTGGTGGAAAGCGTCAGATCGCTGAACAATAAAATACGGCACCGTTGTGTTCCGGGACAAAGTCAAAAAGTGTTTTGTCGTCCTGGAAGCAAATCGCTGCGACTCATTTTGAGAAAAACGTTTCATTTTGAGATTCCAGAAACGAGATTGATTGTTATGAACCCTATTACTGGATATTTTCTGAAAACCACAACCACTCGCAAGCTGCGAAGCGGGATCTCAATTATTGAAGTGCTGGTCTCTATCCTGGTGGCGATGATTGGTGTCTTTGGTGTAATGGTGATGATTCCGTTTGCTGTTAGCCAAGTAGAGCAAGGATTTGATCAAGAGACTTCATTAACGCTAGGAAGAAATGGCGCGGCCGACTACGAAATCAAAGGTTTTAATGTCACCAATCGCTGGGAGCTGAGTAAACGCCCCGATGCGGCAACACTGGTTAGCCCGGGGGTTGCCACGGTACGCGCCTATGTCATCGATCCAATCGCAGCTTCAGATCGCTTTGTCAACAATGGATTGTTCACAGGGTACTTTCCGTTTGTCCATAACGAAGTGGCAACCGGTGGTACTTTGGCTGAAACCATCGAGACTGCAACTGCCAATGCCGTTTCGGGTGGTTCAACCGTTTCTGCGGATAAAGGAATTTTGATCGAACGAATTAATTTGCGGACAAATGTTCCCGCATCATTCACACCGGGGCTTGCACGGTTCCATTTCAGTTGGCAAAACGACTTGCAATTTCGCACCCCCACTCGGGACGACATTGCCACCTTTCCGCTTTACCCCACACCTGAATTAGCACCTCCCCAACAAATTTTTGATGTTGATACGGCAACTGGAGTTCGTCGACAGACATTGGGCGAAATGTCGTATGTCGTGGTTGCCGTGCCGAATGATGTTATCCCTAATCCAGCTGCCTATCCAACATCGGATCCCGAAACGGGTGTCCGCGACTATGTGCAATCGTTTCGCAACTACTTTGTTGTTTACAAACGCCGTCCAATGCCTACGCCACTGGGTGCCGGAAATAATCAGCCTTACGACAGGGTTTATGAAGTTGATACTTCGGTGACCGGGATGAATATCAATTACGCCGGACCGCCTGCTTTTACTGGCCGTATCGCTTACGCTGGCGGCAGTATGGTATTACGCCAGAATTCCTTGATTGTTAATCCAGTTATATCTCAAAGCAATGATTTTTCGACACAACGGAGTTCAATCCGTCGCGGTGATTGGATTGCACTAACGAACGTAGTCTTCAATCGCAATCGCGGACGATTTTTTCAACAGATTAACTTTTACCAAGTTCTCGAAGCCAGCGAAGATCCAACTTCGGCCGGTGATTGGTTTGTTAGCCTTCAAGGTCCGGATTTTGATTTCTCGGTAGCAACTGACGCGATGGGTGCGAACGATTCAAACATAAATCCCTCTGCATTTGATCAGTTTGCAGCATTTTACGATGAAACCGGCACAGGCGAAACGCGACCGTCGCGAACCTATGCCATCCATTTGCCCGACGTTTGGGCTGTATTTGAACGAACAACGGCAAATTAATACCGAATCATTCCTGTGAGTCGGGGAACTAATCATGATGTACTACAAACAAATTCAATACCCAACTAATCGCAATGCGGCTAATCGCAACCTGGCGCGACGCGCCATGGTCGGATCCCGCCGCGGTGTGACTTTGTTGTTCGTGATCAGCACTATCGTACTGTTTCTGTTGCTGAGCGCGTCATTTCTATTGATGTCCGGACAATTTCGCCGCTCGGTGATTTCTGAATCGCGAATTGAAACTCGTCGCGATGATTCTCGGACCTTGGTCAATCGAGCCTTTTATGATTTGTTCCGCGAACCATTGCTCGATAATCGCTTTTCGCCGTTGCGTGGACATTCGATCTTGGGCGATATGTATGGCTATGGCGCGGTTTTGGATCGTATCACACTGGGAGTGGATCCAGTGACCACGGTTGCCGTCGTACCCAATAGCGGAAACCAGCTAATCGACCTCACCTTACAAAACCAATTCGAGAATATCCTGTACCGTGACAACGCGGATCGCTTGGGTAATTTCAGTTTGTTGGCTGACACTTATAACGGAATGTTGTTGACGTACATTACGGTCGATGGTGAAATCGTAACCTGCCGGATCGTAGATTATGAAAACAACGTATTTCGTGTCGTGCTTGGCACCAATGGATTAGGCGCGTATAAGTCACCCTCAGCAAATCGCATTCAGAAGGTCGTCATCAACAACCGCGCTTTTGCAGGCACGGGAGCGGGCGTTATAGCGAACGCGCCTGTTGATCAATCAGCAATCAATGGCGAAAACTCACCCAATCGAATCGGGCAATCTCGAATTGACTTTGTAAACAATTACTCGGCCCGAAACGGCAACCCCAATCCTCGGTCGACTAACGAAGATTACGATGCGTTAGATGTACAAAACATGTTTTTGGCCAAACCAGAAATTGTCTTGGCCGGTCCAACGTTGTCTTATACTTCCGCCAATGCGTTTCGCAGTTTTCATCGCAATGGCACCATCGGACCTTTGTTTGACGTCGCGGGTTCAGGAAATCCAATAATTGATAATGACGGCGACGGCGTCGACGATGGATTTTGGATGGATGTCGATTTGCCTTTGCAAACCGATATGCAAGGCCGTGTGTTCAAACCACTTGTTTCTTATCTCGTCCTGGATATGGACGGACGATTAAACGTAAATGCCCACGGCAACTACGCGCAAATCCCTGCAAACGCACAGTTCAAAACGGCCTTACCGTTATTGTTCGGCGGAACTTCGATCAGCACGGGTCAAGGATTTGGTCCTCATGAAATCAACTTATTGCCACTGTTGCCAGTGGCCGAAGTTTTTGCGCTGATGCAAGGCAATGGTACTTGGGTAGGTCGCTATGGTGTGGACCAAGCTCCCGGGGCTGCACTGCGCGACAATGCCAGCGCGCTGAAATTGTTTAGTCATCCGGTTGGAGATTTTGCCACGCGTGGACTAACCGGAAACTTCTTTGGGTCGCCCATGGATATTCACGGTCGCTTGGGTTTCGGAAGTGCTGATACTTACACCGCAACGTTGCCAACCGATCCTTATAACCCTACGGGACCAACTGTCCAAATCCCGATCGGATTGCCCGTTGCAGATATTCAGACCAGTACATTATTCGACGAAATCCGCAATTCACATTTGGAAATGGATTTTGGCAAGTCACCTTTTTCGCCGGCCGGTACAAGTCTCGACACACCGTTCACTCCCGCTGAACTTGAGTCGATGCTTCGCATGTATGATTTTGATTCCCAGATGTTGCCGCAACGAATGCGACAAATCCTGGCCAACTCTTTGTCTTTTACGTCACCCAATGTCAACGTCGTGCGACATTTGCTGACCACCGACAGTTTTGAAGTTCCAGTACCTCCACAAAGCTTAGTGGAAAAACTGCAAGGAATTTTACGGACTCCTTTTCCAGTCGATGCCGATTTAAATGCTCAAGTGGCTCTAATGCTCGGACCGGATATTCGCTTGGGCCTGCGGATGGATATTAACCGCCCGTTTGGAAATGGTGTTGATGATGGTGTTGACTCAGCCGCTCCGCCACGCCGCGCTGGCGTGATCGACGAATTTGGCGAAGCAATTGTTGATCCTGGCGAAACATTTCCAGATCCTTACGGACGAGCGGCCTTTTATCTCGATGCAGACAACGATGGCACGGTGGGTGCGAGTGGCACTGATGATTTTGCCCGCTACCATTTTGCACGACATCTGTACATCGTTACATTGCTGACTACTCAGTGGTTTGATCGCGATGGAAATGGCATTGTGGACCGTTTTGATTGGTATAATTACGACGAAATTCCGGCGCCTGGGCCAGCACCTCCAGATGAACCAACCACCGAAGATCTTTACGCCTATCGTCGCGACGTCGCTCAATGGGTTGCCAACGTCGTCGATTATCGTGATCCCGATTCGATCATGTCAGTTTTTGAGTTCGATCTCGATCCGTGGGATGGCTGGGATGTCGATGGCAATCCGGCGTCAGTGGAAACGTTGGCAAATCCACTTGATCGATTTGTCGTAGTCGGTTGCGAACGTCCTGAATTGCTGTTGACTGAATGTTTCGCAGCACACATGCGCAAAACCGAAGATCGAAATGATGAAGTTCCAGATCCTTCGACTGATTCCCCGGAATTCGTTGCTGATGGAGACCCTGACCGCGATCAACGCTTCGTACCAACCACCGCGTTTTATTTGGAACTCTATAATCCCTACACGCGAACGGGTAATGCCGTCATCAATCGCAATAATGATGTTTTGCCTGCCGAACTTTATGGCAACACGGGCGTTGATCTCCGACGAATGTCACAAGATGGTACTACACCGGTATGGCGGTTGCGAGTTGTCAAGTCGACTGCGAACTATCATAACACGGCTCAACTCAATATCGATAACTTGACGCTTAATCCAGGCATGGCACCGCCACTGGGCCCTAATCCATTCGCAGCGAATGATGTCGTGCGTATGGTTTATTTTCAACCACCGACCAATGCTGCATTGTTAGCTGAGTTTCCGACCCGTACGTATTTCCCTGATACTGCGTTGACGATTCCAGAAATTGCACCGGGTGGGTATGCCGTTGTGGGATCAAGTGGCGTTCAAACTGGCGGCAATTACCGCACCTATTTCGGACGTCGCACAACACCAACTTGGGCGATGGAGTTGGGTGATACACGTCACATCAATCTAATCCCTGGTGCAAGCCAAGTTCAAATCCGTTACTGGAATACGACGAATTCCACTTGGCAAACGTCTTTTCGTCGAGCAGTGGCGGTGCCAATTGGTCGTCGCTACGACGCGCTATTGCCAGGTGGTGAACCTCGCTCATTGGGGTTGTCGGACCCGGTTTTGGGTTATGCATACGGCACTTATACTTTATCGCCAGTTGCTGATGGATTCGAGTATTTTGACTCTGATCCTGGAGTCAATATGCCGGTTACATTGGATATACCCACCGACATATCACAACAAACAGACAATGAATGGGTGTCAATTCCCAACACCAAGAACTTGGCGGTTGGTTTGCGCGACGATGGTCTGATCAGCGGAGCCTATGTTGTTCATTTGCAACGACTTGCCAATCCATTGCGTCCTTACGATCAACAATCCAATCCGTACATTACGGTGGATGCGTTGGGTGTTGACCTGAACGTATTCAATGGACTTTCAACGGATCCCGAACCAGGTGTCACGGCTGGAGCCTTGGATGAATATTTCGCCTCGTTTGAACGGGGAACCAATGAAACGGATCCGGCACTTAATTATCCGGGTACGGCTAACGATTCGTTGACGTTCTGGCGTCACGATCAATCGGGACGAATCACAGTCCCAGGGACAGTGATTCCACCGTTAGCGACAGCCGGAGATGATCACTTTTATAGCTTCAATTTGATTAATTCGTTTGGTCAAATCGATCAAGCCTATCGTTTAGATTACACGGCTGGCAATCCGGGAATTCCGTGGTTGATGTGGAACAATCGGCCGTATGCATCAAATTTAGAATTGGCCAATGTTCCTTATACGGCACCTTATTTATTGACGTCGCGGTTTGGTGTACATATTGGCACACGTGATCCATACGCGGGGCAGCGACCGACGGACATTGCAGCGCCATACAACGCGACTCAATTCCCCTTGCAATCGGGACAGTTCAACCATTTGTTTGGATTTCATACAGATTCGATTTCAAACAATCCAGCCGCAATCAGCGGCGCACCGTCTTTGCACAAAATTTTTGATTACGTCGAAGTGCCTTCGCGATTTGTTGGCACGGAAACATATTTCAATCCAGCGGTGTTTGCGGCTGTGCCGGGCGCCCCTGTGCCGGGTGCGGGGGGTCAACTGGGCTTTAACGCCCCCTTTGGATTCCCAAGTTTCCGTTATCCGGGCAAAATCAATCTTAATACTGCAGACGAGACCGCCTATCAAGGCTTGATGGGTACAAACTATGCCACTATTGTGCCTTACATCCAATTTGACACTTCGCGCCGCTTGAATCCCTTTCGAGCCGCCGAAAACGCCAATTTGGTCGGTGCAACGTTTGCCGGTGAGATCCGAACGTCGGCCACTAATTTGTTCCGCCCCGACGGAGTTGGATCGAGTACCCCAATGTTTGATCTACAAGCCACGGCTGCCGGTGTTGGAGCGCACAACACACCTGACCGCAGTGCCTATTTCCGCCATGATATGCGTCAACGGCTGGGTAATCTCGTTACCTATCGTTCCAGTGTCTTCGCAATTTGGGTCACGGTTGGATTTTTTGAAGTCGACCCGACGACGTTACAACCACAAATCAACCGTGAGGTTGGTCGCGAAGAAGGTCAGATTCAAAGGTACCGCGGATTTTATTTGGTCGATCGATCGATTCCTGTCGCATTCGAACCCGGATTCAATCACAACGTCGATCAAGCGATCATTTCGAGCAGTATCACGGAACATGCAATAAATCGAGACTAAGTGTATTTCTAATTTGGAACAAGTTGCTGTCGCGAAACATCACGTTACCTAAGTGCAATCATGAACGATCGTTTTCAATCAAAAATAAAATTGGGTCTTACGTTAATCGAAGTACTTATCGGTTTAACGATGACTTTGATCGTTTTGGGCGCCATGATGGTGGCATTTCGTTATGCCAGCGAACAAATTTCCAACGGTCGCGCTATGATCGAAATGTCAAATCAATTGCGCGCGATGCAAAATTTCATGCGCAGTGATTTTGCCGGTTTAACAACTGATTATCACTTGGGCGATCGCAATGGCTCACCCAACGGTTACTTTGAGTATGTCGAAGGGCCCCTGAAAGACTTTTCGTTTGCCGCCGATATCAAGAACGCTTTTGGTGATTTCGACGATATGATGGCAATGACGACGCGGACTGCCGGTCGCCCTTTCCGTGGACGGGTTGGTACCGTTGGTAGTATCTCAACTCTCGAATCGAATTTGGCGGAAGTCGTTTGGTGGACTAATTACGATGACCGAAATGCCAATTCGACGCTTGACGAAGATGAATACGCCACGATCCGATTACATCGTCGCGTCTTGCTGATCCGGCCAGACCTAACCGCCGTGCCGGCACCCGATTTTGATGCCGTTCGCCGCTTTTTCTTGCTCAATGACGTTTCAGCGCGATGGGATCGGACGGATGCCAGCAGTGCCAATTGGCGGCTGATTCCAAATTCGCTCTCAGACCTTACTCGTCGCGAAAACCGCTTTGGTCACGCAGCCATTGCCATTGGTGCGGGAAACACATCACTGACTTGGCCACATCTAATTGACCGTCCAAGCTTGTCGCAGTTGGAATTGTCACAAACCAATCTGAACATCTTTGGCAACCCTAGTGTTTTTCAGTACATCGGCCAAGATATCGCACTGACAAATCTGCTGGCGTTTGATGTCAAAATTTATTCGCCCAATGCCGAAGTATTGGGTAGTCCAACGGCTGGATTGCCGCTAGGAACAGATTCTCCAACCTATACCGAACCCACAAACGTCGATCTCGATACCGGCACGTTTGTCGATTTGGGCTACTTGGGAAGCGAGGCATTCGATCCAACAAACCTCGCCAGCCTTCCTCAATTTTCAACGCTTCCGATGGTTAAATTCCCAATTGGAACGTCGACTGATATTCCCTATTGCTCGTTCTCACCCCATTACGAATCGGATGGGTTAGATCAAAACGGCGTAGCCGGGGTCGATGAAGGCACCGATGGACTCGATACGGACAATGCCAACGGCGTTGACGATGATGGCGAACGAGAAACATCACCGCCCTATCCATTTCCCGCACGCGGAATCCAAATCCGTATGCGTCTGGTGGAACCCAATACCAAACAAGTGCGAGAGACCGTGGTCGTCGAAAGCTTGTTGCCCAAATAGTCGGCCAACGGACCATTGACGACTCAACAATTATTTGTACATTTGTCCAAAACCTTTTTTTCCAATTCGCGATTTTGCAACTTTGCGTGAGACATCGTCAGTCCACCTTGAAGCACAACAAAGCTTGCGCAAAGCTGCAAAATCGCCGGCGGGAATTTCGTTGAATGTCACTGCTATTCGCTGCCGCATTGTCGATAGCTTTCGTTAGGTGTCGACCTGACGTTTAACGGCAAGACGTAGCGGATTTTGCTGTCCT
>JBGSMY010000019.1:0-11969 GCA_041739975.1 Pirellulaceae bacterium | reverse complement strand
TCGTCGACCAGCTTGGTTGCATTGTGCGAGCCGGTTTGGACCAGCCGGAGCATGTCGGCAGTCGTGTGGTGGTTGAAGAACGGTCCACCTCCGCTGACATTGATATGCTGATCGACTAGCTCGATATTGTTTGCGTATCCGCAGCCTCGTGCTGCTCCGGCTGCCACGGCGTCTGAGAACCTTTCGAACTCGATTTCAAGTCGATCGCCGGTCCGCGTGAGCTTGGTCTGGGGAAGTTCGCCTTTGCATTTTGCCGTGGTGTGCGCCGTGGTCGCTTTCGACTTCTCGGCTTTCGCTTTGGCTGGTTGGCTCGTGTTGCACTCGGTGCACTGCCATCCTTGGGCTTGCGACCACCAGGCCGGATTGCCTTTTTCGATTGCCTTGCCGCACTGTCGGCATTTCCCGCTGGCTCGTGATTTGGCGTAGTAGGTTCTCATGGATTAGCCCTCCACCTTTGCGATTTCGTCTTGGGACCAGTTGCGGAAGAATCGCTGTTTGATTTGATCGAGCGTTCGGCCCGCTTGCATTGCTGCCACGCTGCCGGCGACCAGCCGTGTGCTCGCAATCCGCCGGAGCTTGTGGAATTTGATCTTCTCGCGAAGCGTCCAGACCCAGTCGATCAGCTCCCGGCGTTGTTCCTTGGTGAGCGGTGTGGCGAGTCGTTCTTCGAGCTGGCCGTCGTAGTCGACCAGTGCGGTGCTCATGACGAATCGATCGAGCGTGCTCGCATCTAAGGCGTTGCGCCCAACGTAAGAGCTATCTGCCCCGCGGCCCCAGGTATTGGCCGCCGCGATGATGTACGTATCCGCATGCCGGTGGTGGATGCGTCCGTTGGGGTTGGCCAGAATCCCGTTTGCAAGTGCCGCGTTGATGCTTACCATCAAGTTCGCGTCGGCTGCATCGATCTCGTCGAGGAGGAATACCCCGCCGTTTTCAAAAATCTCGACGAATCGGCTGGCTTGGTATTGCCAGCTACCGTCGGCTTGCGGGAGCAATCGTCCGAGTAGATGGGATTCAGTCACCCCTTGGCTCAGGCTGATGAATCCAAAATCCAGTCCCAGTGCGGCCGCGATGTTTTTGGCCAGCGTCGTTTTGCCGGATCCGGCCGGGCCTACCATCAGGACGTTTTTGTGTCCTTCTTCGACCAGGCCGAGTACTTCTTCGAGCTGGTGGTGCACGGTGCCGTCGATCGTATTCGACTTGCCGTCGGGAAGTCGGACTTCAATCGGTCGGGGGAGATTTGCCTCCGCGATTTCGGTCGCCACGATCTCACGGACTTTTGCCTCGTCGATCGCGTCTGATGGGAGATGTTCCTGGATAGCGTCTGCCAGGAGCCGGAAGACCTGTTGGTCGGGTGTGCGCGTATTGCTAGAATCTTGTTGTGACATTCGAAGTTTCCCTTCGTTTGTTGCCGGGACCATCGAGTTAGTAGCTCGTTGGTCCCACTTATTTTCTTTCCCGCGAAACCGTTTCGCGTCTGTCTAGTGAACTATAGACATGACCAATTATGTCGGTCGATTGATTGTTTTGAATTCGCGAAAAAAGAGGGGAAAACACACTGATTCTTGCGTTGGGTGTGTGGTGAGTGCGCCGAGCAAATGTGGGCGCGTGCCGGAGAGGTCAGCGAGATAAAAAAATCGCTATTTGAGCGAGAGCAACACCAATCGCGGTGGTGTCCACTTCGAGTATTCTGTAACTACCCAATTGAATTGGCAAAATCAATCAAAGGATAATGAAAGATGAAAAAGTTCAGCTCCGAAGTATTGCTCAATGATATTTGGGAGCGCCTAGTGTTTCTGCGATTTGAGTGGAAACAATACCGAGAACTTTTCGGACACTCAGAAGATCGCATGAATCGACTCAACCAGATTGCCCCGTCATTCTTTTACGTTGTTCACAAGGCAATGCTCATATCCATTTCACTTGGAATTTCACGGCTGACGGATCGAGATCAAAAGAAATTCGCAAGCCTCGACACGCTTGAAAAGAAACTCCGCGATGAAGGTGCTTTGTCAATCGCGGATAGTAATCAGTTGGCGACAATGATCATAGCGCTGAAGCAAAAAGCGATGCCAATCATTCTTTGGCGTCACACCGAGATCGCGCATCGTGCGTTATCACGAGTTTCAAATCCAATTCCAAGTCTTGGGTTTTCACTTGCGGATATCGAGAATATTCTTGAGAGAAATCGTCAAATATTGAACTTCGTGTCGTCGCGAATATTGAAGACAGGATTAGAATTTGAGTCTATCGGCCCTAAAGATGATGCAGAGGCCTTTGTCAAACACCTCGGTCTCGCATGAAGTCTTAGTATTCGAACAAACTGTTTGTTTACTGCCCAAAGAACGCGTCATCTGAATTGCTACCACAGATCGGCGAAACTTGCCGTGCCGGGCAATTGGCTTCGAACCGCCCAGTGGCCTTTGCCGTTAGTAAGAGGGGGCTAGGTAGCCCGTAGAGGTACTTGGTTGTCCGAACTGCCTTGGCCAACTGTGTTTTCCGCCAGCTCTTTTCCGCTATTTTCGCTATCGAGCAAGTTATTACCCATATTATTACCTAATTAATCGGCTGTTACCTAATTCGCCGCCATTTCGCGGAGCGGCCCTTACCCAGACACTCGACATTGCCCAGGTCCCGCTGCTGTTTCAGGACATGACGGACCATATCGACGCTGGTGGTAGGGCAAACCTGCAGAAGCTCTGAAACGGTGAAATGACCGGTGAATCGCTGGATTGCGTCGACAATATTCTCGGTCTTAGCACCACGTGCCGTGGTCATTAACCCCACCCGCGATTCAAACTCGGCGTAAGCGGCGGTGATTACCCCGAGAAAATACTGCGTCCATGGAATTAATGAATGCTTACCTTCATGCCAGCCTATGGACGACTGATACAGCGTGTCGTAGTACGACTCTTTGCTGGTTTCAATCACTTTTTCTAGACTGACAAATCGCCCCACTTCATACTTTGCCTGGTGCAGCATCAACAACGTCAGAAGTCTGGCCATCCGTCCGTTGCCATCGCGGAAGGGATGAATACACAGGAAGTCCAGCACGTAGGCCGCGATGACCAGCAAGGGCTCAACCTCATTCTTGCTCAACATCGCATTGGCAGAGTCGTGGAGGCTGACCATCATGCTTTCGACCAGATGCGCCGGGGGAGGATTGAAGCGGACCTCCGGCGATCCATCAGCGCGAAACTGAATGATCTGGTTGGCGACTGATTTCCAATCTCCTCCCTGCGAGTCGGTGTATTTGAACAATTCTCGGTGCAATTGTCGCACCAATCCGTTCGTCAATACCATGCCCGAATGATTGCTGTGAATCAAATCCAGCACATCTCGATATCCGGCAATCTCTTGTTCGCTGCGATCGGAGGGAGTCGTCTTCTTTTCGACCAGTTGGCGAATACGCTCCAAGGGCGCTGTTACTCCTTCGATGCGGTTACTGGATTCGGTACTTTGGATAACGGCCGCAAGTCGGAGGGTTTCCAGTGACTCGGGAATCTGATTCCGGTAAAGTTCTTCTTTGCCTCGCAGCTCGCGCAAATGGCCGACGGCGCGTACCATGGGGTGGGAAAGCGGCAGCCGCTGATCGAAATCCGAATCAAATGTTTTCAAAGCCATTTCCTCGTTTTCGGTTCCTCAGTACCTGGAGTCCGAACAGTCGTTTCGCAATTCCGATTAAATACGTTATCGACCAGTTTTGCCTTTTCCACCCAATCGGAGGTTCTTCTTTTGCAAGCTTATCTGATTTTAGCAAGTCCGGCACGAAACTTGAACAGCGATGGATATTTGGTGAATCGGGGCATTAAGAGGCGGACCGTCAGCAATAATCCGCGGCAATTTGCTGTTGATTCTTGGGATTTTTTTTTCTGCAGGCAACCAACTGTGTCTATTTTCGCGACTTCATCGCATGCGGTCGCGCGGTTCGAATGGCGGGAAGGACCCATGATTCGCGAACCTTGCAAATAGCAAAACGCAAATCGACGCTCGAGCGGCGGTCTTAAGTCCAGCCGATTCCGCCGCTAAATTGGATGTCGAATTGCTTGGCCGCCCCTCCCCAATGGATTCTTTCAACGAATCGTTCGGCTGGTAGTACTCGGATTGCAGACAAGTTCCAGCTAATGGGTTACATGATCACTGATATCGCGGCCCACAATACGACGGAAGAAAAAAGAATAAAAGCTTGAAGTTTGACGTCACTTAACTTAAACAATGTTGCCGCCAAAATTCCGAAAATGTCAATTGCTAGTATCCCGCATAGGCTGGCAATTTGGGTCCCAATCGAAGGCATCATGGTGAGCGTGACGATTGCCTGAATGAACACCACTACCACTAGCCGGCTCGGAGGTTGTTCATCGTCAGCCATTTTGGTTTTTCCTCAATCGAGCAACGTAGCCCTGTTCAGCCCCGCTTATTGCCGACCAGTTCCTTCGCCAAAACAATTTCACCCTTTAGTGTTGATGATTGGGCGAAAAAAACCAATGGCCGTGCATAATGCCATCGATACCTCCGTGACGATTCCATAGCGGTAGTGTCTTGCCCCACGTGGATTTGGAATTTCCAGATTTGGGTTAACATAATCTCAAACGAGGAGGTATTCCATGACCAAGAGCCGAAGAAAATTCTCGGCAGTGCAGAAAGCTGGCTATCACTCCATCATCAACGCGAGAAATATTGAGTTTTCTTTTCTAAACCATTTTCAAGCCTGCAGTCCTTGAGAATTTTATTGGTTCCATGGGCCAACACTACTTTTCGCAGGATCTCGTCATTAAATGACCAAATGTCCAAATAAAAAACTTCGCCATAAGGTAACCATAAAAACTCCAAAGCAATCCGCCCGTTATTCCAATAAAAAAAACAGCTCCAAAGTTAGTCGGAAATTTAAATGCAAGGTCCAATGTCACTAGACTTATTGGAAAATCCAAAACAAGCCAAGGGATCCAGGTCATTTCAGATCTCTCGTCGTTCAAGGGAGTTTTGAATAGGCAAATACCACGAACAGAGAGGAACCCTAATCCAAACAAATACGAATAAAGATTATTCGGATCCATTCCGGCAAACTGGTGGATCTCATCGATAAATATCTTAGCTTCTAATTCGGGTGTCTGTGAGCAAACAAAATCGTTGTAACTATCAACAAGGTCGGAACATTTTTGTTTTGCTTCACCGCATGTCTCCGCAAGGGTCCATGCAGCAACCGCTGTTGCAAAAACCTTACCAATTATCACACCGTCGCCGCCGCGAAATTTGCGAACGCTGTCTTTGGAAGTAGCTGAGGCAAAGGACGCAAATTCCGCTCTGGCTTGCCGTTAAACGTTGCGCGTGAATCGATTGTCCGTGAATCGACCGCGTTTATGAATGTTGGTCTATTTGCATTTCTGTCGAGGCCAAATCTTAAAAGTATTGATACGAGTAACAGTAATCGCGCCGTCGCCGCCGCGAAATTTGCGAACGATGTCTGTGGAAGTAGCCGAGGCAAAGGACGCAAATTCCGCTCTGGCTTGCTGTTAAACGTTGCGCGTGAATCGATTGCCCATGAAATGACCGCTTTTTTGAATGCTGGTCTATAGGATTGGCGACTATCGCTATTGTTAGAACGCCTGCCCTTACCCATTACGTCAGTAGTTAGCTATTTTTTCAAGATTCCCGCGCAACGCCACAGTAGTTTTTTCGTCATACTAGTGCAAGGAATAGCCGTGTTGGTTTGACGATGAGACCCAAATGACTGAGACGCCAGCCATTTCAGCAGAGTTGATTTTTCAGCATCGCGATTGGCTGCTGACCGTCGTGCGGTCGCGATTGCGCTGTGATTTGGCTGTAGCCGAAGATCTCTTTGGGGCCTGGATCGTCGATATCGTCGATTCACCTGTGCCAATTGATCAAGTGACTTGTGTAGAACCGTGGTTATATCGCGTGTTTGTCAATCGGGCCACCGACTGGGCCAGGCGCCAACAACGAATTGGCCGGCAACAGCAGGAATTGCAAGACGTGCCTCCTTGGCAATTCCGACATGCGGATCAACAGTTGCCCCCACTTGAGATTTTATTGCAATCGGAACAACGATCTCAAATCACCGAGTCGATCGAACAATTGCCTGATGACGATCTAGAAATCTTGCAACTCAAATACGCCCACGATTGGAGTTACCAACAACTGGCCCAACACTTGGGCCTGGTGCACCACCAAGTGGTCTATCGGCTACGACAAGCCCGCCAGCGCCTAAAGTCGGTTTTGTTGCGTTCTAATTATTGGGCAGAAGCCAGGTTCAAATAGGCTGCCAGGTTTTCAAAAAAATCATTTGCAGTTTGAAATGTCGGGTTGACTAATTTGTTTGATCGTTGGCCGATCAAGTCCTGGTTTACGATAATTTAAGTTTTTGAATCTCACGATCGAGGTCAAAGAAATATGAGTGACTTAAAAATTCCCGAACTCAATCACGAACAAATCGAAATCTGGGTGGAAATGTTAGCTGATGGCGAGTTGACCTCGACCCAGCGCACCCAGCTTTATGAGTTTTTAGAACAATATCCGGAATATTGGCGTTGTTGCGCGATGGCGTTTTGGGATTCCATGACCTTAAAAAACTGGATGCCGCCGATGCTTGATTCGGGACCCGCGAGTTCAACGGTAGATTTGGCGATGAGACTCAAGCCGCAATTGGGCGAAAACTCGCCAGCAGGGATCGCCCGAGACGTACGACTGGCGACTACGCGACCGCCGCGTCGGGGGACTGGCAATCATTCGTCTCTAGGCTGGGTTTCAGGAATCGTTATCTCATGCGCAGTGGGTGTTGCTTTCTGTTTGATCTCAGGATTTTTGTATTGGGGTTGGACCGAAGCCAGCACTAAATTATTGGCGTCCAAGGTACAGTGGCGGCAGGACATCAGTCGCATCATTGATGTTCAAGAGCTACTGCAAGCCGAATTACTGGCGGAACGAAGTTCATTTCGTTCGCTCGGTAGCCTCTTTCCCAATCAACCTCAACTAATTGAAATTGAAAATACTCCCGCTCGGGCCTTGTTCTTGACCGATCGCCCGCTGTCGCCTGAACTGATGGATTGGCTTGTGCGTTACGGAACCGATGTCCAAGTTCGCCCCTATCAACCCCAAACCAATGCAGCGCTTTGGCAGGCCCTAAGAAATCCGGTACTGGAGATTGAAGTGTTAAAGTTAAGTTCGCTAAATTCCTATTAAGGAGAATCAGTAATGAAATGGGTGCATATTTTAGGTTATCTCGTTCTATTCACAGGAGCGATGGCCTCGCCGGCTATCGCACAGAATGAATCGGAGCAATCCGCCGAAAAACGCAAGGCTGATCAACTGACAGCCGAACAGCAAGCCGAACATCAAGCTAAACATCACGCCGCGCTCCAAGCCGAAAAACAACAAGCCGAAAAACAGCGGGCCGAAGAAATGATGGTTGAAAAACGTTTAGCCTTGCAGCTTCTGTCGAAACAGCATCAAGCGACGGAATTAATGCAGGAGCAACAACGGCAGGCTCAAACCTCAGACGAACTAAAGTCCAAAAAATTGGCAGTGGCGTTGACCGTCGTTTTTGATTTGCAACGTCAGATTGAACAAATGGGATACACGTTGCAGCAACTTAGCAGCAATCTAGAATCGTTAGAGAAATTAGAGAATATTGTATTTGGGCACGAACTTGAAACTCGTCAGGCGTTTCTGGCGTCAGCAGAAGAGTTTGGAAAAAAGGCGAGGTTGCATTTGGAAGTTGCTGCCAAAGAAATGAAGGATAAAATGCAAGGTCAATTGCAAGCGAGCTCGCGTGAGGCCCTGGAACTGGGCCAGCATTGGCGAAAACTCGAGGAAAACGGTCTGAAGGTTGAAGGTACAGCACTTAAGGCCGAGGCGATTGCAGAATATCTAAAAGCTTTAGCCGATCGCGCCCACGCCGAACATGCGCATGATCATGAAGAGATCCGCCATGCCGAGGGCTTTTTGTTGCCGCCTGAGGAAGGCGCCCTAGAAGAGTCGAAACATGCTGTTGAGCTCGCACAGGCGCAGCAATTGGATAAAGCAAAACGGTTTTCCAGCGAAATGGCCGCTGGCTTGGAACTGGCTCAACGTCATCGCTCGCAGCTTGAGGTTGCCAACTTGGCACTGAAATTGGAACAGGCTCAAGCGGAAATTGCCCGCGCGGCGGATCTACAAGCTCGTGACAAAGTCATGAGTCAAACCAGGGAAACACAAGGACAGGCGTTGGAACTTGCTCGCACGCAAGAACGTGCCGGGAGTGACGACGTCAAAGTGCGAATAGAATCTTTGGAGTCGAGACTCGAACGAATTGAACAATTGCTTCGCAAACTTGCGGAAGACAAATAGTCACCGGTGCCGGCAGTTCTAAAAAAGCTGTTTCATTTGCTTGGTTGATTCGAATTGTATTTGAATGATTCTTGCTGTTTAAAACTGGCAGGCTAAAAACTCTACTTCGCTCCCGGCAGTATTCTGGCGGGAGCGACAGTTTGTCGGTTAGAAATTTACAAAGCGCACTGCCGCTGAGGACAACGGTAACGTAGGTCAGCTACAGTAGGTCAGCTTGTCCTCAAGCTGACAATCGACGACTAATTTCTGGCAACTAAAACAAGAGAGCTTTCTATTCCGCCGTTGAGGACAGCGATAACGTAGGTCAGCTACAGTAGGTCAGCCTGTCCTCAGGCTGACAATCGACGACCAAATTCTGGCAACAAAACCAAAGTGACCTTTCTATTCCGCCGCTGAGGACGGCGGTAACCTAGGTCAGCTTGTCCTCAAGCTGACAATCCAAGACTAAATAATTGCAACCAACCTTACGAAAACTTCACGACTGTTTTACTCCTCTGACCGCTATTTTGGCCGCTAGTGGTTTACAACGCGCCACCCGTGCCGTCAGGCTCGCCGAACAGTTAGAATATCAAAGGCATCGCGATGCGACGATAGATCCGTTTATGCATTTGCTGAAAGTATCATGTTTGCCTAACGTCTCAAAACAGAAAGAAATCATGCGATACACCCAATCCTGCTTTGCGGTTATTTTCTTGGCTGCCATGATTACTGTCGCTGGTTGCCAACCGCAACCCGTTGCTCAACAGCCTGCTTCCAAACGCTGGACTTTGACGATGACTCCTGAATTGGAGGGCAAGCTTAAAGCAGCCGACCATTTAGACGGTCATGACGATTTGGTGATCGAAAATTGTTATGTTTGCGCACTTGGAATGAAAGGCAAAAAGGAGCTTTCGGCTACTGTCGAAAACTACGAACTATATTTTTGTAGCGAAGCCTGTTGCAATGAAATGGGGAAAGACCCCGCCAAAGTGATATCGGAAACTGCCATACCAACTCAAAAATAGTTTGACGGTCGTAGCCACCGATGTATTCATCGGTGCAGTCGTGGCCACCGATGTATTCATCGGTGCAGTGGTAGCCAATGATGTATTCATTGGTGCAGTGGTAGCCCCCGATGTATTCATCGGTGCGGTCGTGGCCACCGTTGTATTTATCGGTATTCGAAAAATCCTAACCAACTTGGATTGCCGGCCCGATGGCAGGTTGACTTAAAGTAACCTCCGCAGTGATATCCAATAAATCCAACCACAAATCTTTGGCGTGTTATTGCTATCAAAACGCTTAGGCTAGGTAAACTTTACCGGTTGGCGAAAAGTTGATCGTTAAGATGAGGCGATAGTGCCGATTATTCAAGCGCGGGATGAGGCCCCTCTATCGAGAATCTTTACGACCGCCAATTGCGAGTAACTCGAATGACCGCGCAAAAATGTTTTGATAACCGAACAGAACGCAAGCGGATTCCAAGTCCATTGAACCTAATTTGCGTTTGGCTTGGGGCATTCCTGATTTGGCCCGGCTTGGCTCACACTCAAACAGTCTTACCAGGGGAAGCCGCGCCGGTATTTAAGTATTCGTCCAGCAACCTTATGGAAGATGAGTCCATAACACTTCCCGAGACCGAGGTCGTTGTCGAGAGATTGAATAAACTGGAAAGCAAGTTTTTGGATTTGGAACAAGCCAAAAGCGTTCTGCCAACAATTGGCGTCAATGGGGCCTTTCAGGCCGACGGTGTCTTAGTGGGCCAATCGGATCGCAGTCGCGAAGTTTTTGGGCCTATCGAAGCTGGCGGTGCGTTTCGACGGGCTCGGTTGTCGGCCAAAGGTGATGTCGCCGACAATATGAGTTATTTCTTTCAAATGGATTTTGGTTTCTTCGGTCGCCCGACATTTACCGATTTGTGGGTGGATCTCAAACATCTTCCGACCTTGGGGACCTTTCGAGTTGGCCAATGGAAGCAACCGTTCGGTTTGGAGGTAGCCAGCAGTTATCGATATACCACAATGATGGAACGCTCGTCGACATTTCAGGCGTTTACACCGTTTCGTCACATCGGATTTGGATTCTATAATCACGCCGAAGATTTGAAATCGACTTGGGCTCTGTCTTATTTTCGTTCGGGGCAGGATCAATTCGGAGGATCGTTATCGACAAGTGGCGGCAACAGCATGTCGGGTCGTTACACGCGAGTTTTTTGTTTTGAGGAAGAAAACGATACTACGTTTGACCATTGGGGCGTTGGCTATTATCTGAATTCGCCGGCCCGCCATACGGCTCGTTTTCGATCGATTCCGGAAATTTTCGTCGGTGAGTTTGCGCCAGGGAATGTGGGCACCAGCGGTCAAGCCGTACCGGGAGCGATGAACGGCGTGCCATTTTTTGTCGACACTGCTGCCATCACCGATGTGAATTTGGTCAATACGTTTGGTGTCGAGAATCTGAAAGTCAACGGACCGTTGTCTTGGCAGACAGAGGCGATGGTGGCGATTGTCGATCAGGCCGGTGGCAATAGTCCAGTGTTTTGGGGTGGCTATACGCAATTGGGTTGGTTTCTCACGGGAGAGCATCGCCCCTACGATCGAATCAGTGGCGCGATTGATCGGGTAAAGCCTCGTTGCAATTTTGGTAAAGACGGCGGCATTGGTGCTTGGGAACTTACAGGTCGACTATCGTGGATCGATCTCAACGACCAAACGATTGCCGGTGGTGAAATGCTTAATCTGACAACAGGGTTTAATTGGTATCTCAACCCTTATTGCAAATGGGTTTTCAACCATGTTCATTCGTGGAGTGAAACTCGGGACTATTCGCCCCCGATTGTCCCGGGCCAATTGAGTGCCCAAACCAGTTTTTGGGGCATTCGCTGTCAAATCGATTTTTGATTTGACTGGTGAACGGGATGGAGAAAAAATTCGTCAGGCGGCAATCACCAGCAGCTCAGTCACCAGCAGCTCAATCGGATCATTTGGATTTCGATCCCGAAAATCCGGTTCCTAGCTTGCCGCCAAAAAATCCCATCGGCAGATAAGCGCCGATCAAGTCCGCTAGGATAAACCACATTGGTCCACCGTACATCGTTACCATGGAAATACCGCCAAGCAAAAAGAAAAATGCGATGACCATGGCTAGTTTCATTTTATGACTCCCCGCGATCAATGCCGTAAGAAACGCGCCGACAAAAGTTCCGAGTGCGTGGGCAAGCCAAGGAGCGACAAAGTTGACTGTTTGGAACTGTTTGAGATTCTCGGCAAAGTTTTCCATATTGGACATATCGACACCGGCCGGAAGTGGGAATACCAGCAGCCCAGTCATTATTATTGCCATGTTGACGACACTGCCCAGGAAAAGGCCAACGACAACCGCGATTATATTTCTGAAAATTTCAGCCATGGCTCAACCCTGTCAAAGACGTTTTCAAAAAGACACTTGAGCAAGATTACCATGAAACCCGTCCCCCAACATCCGTAGGCACTGAACAGTTCGCTTTATTTCTCGCTCCAAGAAGCCTGCGGCCGCACGTGGTCACAAGCTTCCAGCTTGTGAGCATTAAAATCCCAAGCTGGAAACCTGCGGCCGCAAGCTGGAAGCTTGCGGCCACACGTGGTCACAAGCTTCCAGCTTGTGAGCAT
>JBGSMY010000310.1:0-9667 GCA_041739975.1 Pirellulaceae bacterium | reverse complement strand
TCCACCATTAGAGACTTCTCAGCCAAGCCCTTGCTCTTATTTCAAATGTTACGCAAACTATAAAACTGATTTGCCCTGCATTGTTTTGTGTCTAGGATTTTTTTGCTACTTCAAACGACTGGCGCAGCTTCCGGTCAGCGGCAAGGTATTTGGTTTTGCGACGCCGACACAATCTTCAACGTCCAGCGTCCCGGTGAATTCAACTGCTAGCGACCAAAGGCAAATTTTGGTTGTGTCCCATTGAAAAAGTTGTTACATCTTTGCGTAGGGATGTGGTTCACGATAGGAAACAGAGGACATTACTGAGGAAATTGAGGAGGAGTGAGATGAACGTTGTTGAATTGATGCAAAAGATGATTAGCGGCTGTGCAGGGTCCGGTCGTAGAAAGCGGAAGAGTGGGCCAGCGCGCAATCGGCCGCTGATTGGCCAATTCACGAATTACGAACATTGTGAGCCTCGGGCGATGATGGCTGCGGTTGCTCCATCGAGTTACGATCAATACATGGTCGAGCTTGTGAATCGCGCTCGGGCTAATCCAGCAGCGTATGCTCAGAGTTTGGGAATTGCGCTTAACGAAGGGTTGCCTGCAGGCACGATTTCTTCGGACGCAAAACAACCGTTGGCAATCAACCCTTATATCACTGACGCCGCGCAAAAACATAGTCAATGGATGATCAATACAGATACGTTTTCTCATACGGGTGCCGGCGGCAGTACTTCGCGACAGCGGATGGAGTCTGCCGGTTATGTATTTCATTCGGGGGCGATTTGGGCTGAGAATTTGGGGATAGAGTTACGGCAAACTAGCGTTGATGTTGAAGCGTTAACCAAGTTGATACAAGAGAAATTATTTCGGGACAACGGAGTGAGCGGTCGAGGACATCGCTTGAATATTCTCGATCCGCGTTTTGCCGAAATTGGTATCGGAGTTCGTTCGGGCGTATACACTTATCAGGGAACAAATTTTAATGCTGTGGTGGCAACACAAAAATTTGCCAAGTCGGGCAATGCTGTTTTTTTGACGGGTGTGGCTTTTGATGATCGAATAATTGTCAACCAGTTCTACACGCCGGGCGAAGGGTTAGGAAACGTTTTGATTCGCGCGGTTCGCGACGGTACGGGCGAGACGTTTACGACAAAGACATGGGCATCGGGCGGATATTCTTTGGCATTGCCACCGGGCAAGTACAGCATTATGGCTTCCGGCGGGGGGTTGGGAAATTCGCAATTCTTGCCGGCGGTAGTCATTGGCGCCAACAACCGTAAGTTCGATTTTCGCAAAGGTGTGATTCGCACAGCGCCGGAGATCGCCATCACCGGCAATCAACTCCATTTAAAACATGGTCAGACGGAAACGTCACAGGCCAACTATACGGACTTTGGAACGATCGCGGTTGCTCAAGGTAGTTTGACGCGGCCGTTTGTTGTCCGCAATTTGGGTAACGCGCCGCTTGTGCTGTCCGGCCCTAATCGCGTTCAGGTAGTGGGAGTAAATCGTTCCGACTTTTCCGTCGTCGCATTGACGGCCGAGTCGATTGCTGGCGGTGGATTGAGCGCCTTTACAATCCGCTTTGATCCGTCGGCAGCGGGTCTGCGGACGGCGATCGTTCGCGTTTGGAGCAACGATGGCGACGAACGACCGTTTCGGTTTACCATATCGGGCCAAGGAGTGGCCAACCGCGGCGCCGAATCAACGGCCGAGTCACCGATCAGCCGAGCGCAACTCGTAACTGCGGCTTGGAAAATTGATGGTCCAGTTGAACAGCGATCGTTTGTGGCTGTGGGTTCATTTGCGCGTTTGGAATTCGTTTGGCCGGCTTTATTGGCGCCAGATGTTGGATTAACGACTGCCCAGGATACAGCGATTGGAGTGGAATCGGAGGCCTCGGAATCATCCGTTGCAGAATGGTCGAATCGGCTTTCATTGCCGGGCAAAGGCGATGCGGCTAACGACGAAAGCTCATTGATACCGGACGCAGTTTTTCGTCCTGTCCGCCTTGAAAATCAACCGTTGACCAGTTTTTCTCGCCGTTTGCCTGTTGCTTGATCGCTTTGCTTGGGGCAAAATAGACAAGTGGTCAGCGGGGATTTCCTGTCGGCCCCATCAAATTCAACATGTTGCCGATGACCTGCCCCTGGCAGGTCATTGTTTTTCGTTAAGCTCAAATTTTTGGTTGTTTCCATTACTCGATAAATAAGGTCTTACCCGTGTCAGATCGCATTCCGATGAGCCAAGACGGATATAACAAAATCAAGTCGGAAATTGAGCATATGGAATCTGTGGAAATGCCCAAGATTGCCCAGAAGATTGCCGAAGCGCGCGCCGAAGGCGATCTCAAAGAAAACGCCGAATACCACGGAGCGCGTGAAACCCAGGGAATGGTACAGGCCAAGATTAATCAGTTGCGGTCCAAGTTATCGCGGGCGGTAATTGTCGATACTACGAAAATACCTAAAGACGAGATCGCATTTGGCGCCAGTGTCACAGTAATGGATTTAGACTTAGATGAAACCGAAACGATTACCTTAGTAGGCGACGGCGATGAAGATTACGACAATGGCAAATATTTGATTACTAGCCCGATCGGCCAAGGCTTGTTAGGCAAGAAGGTCGGCGACGAAGTCGAGATTCCGGTGCCCAAAGGAAAAATTCGATTTCGCGTGATCGAGATTGCCTACGCGGATTGAAATAGGGCAGGCAGTCGGCAAAAAAATATCGCCGGACGTGTGATTAAGCCATTTGGTAAAAATAGATTTACGCGAATACGGCAGTACTGCGAGCCGGGACCAGATCAGACTTGCCAATTACGACAATGCCTTCCGGGCTAATCGAAAACCCACGCCGTTGATCGAATTCCAGGTCAAAGCCAATTTCAGTTTGCGGTGGAATCCGGACATCTTTGTCGATGATAGCGCGGCGAATTCGCGAATGTCTGCCGATCTCCACACGGTCAAAAATGATTGAGTCTTCGACCTGAGCAAAACTGTGCACGCGCACATTGGCGCCAACAATGCTGCGTTCGATTTGAGCACCCGACAAAATTGTGCCACCACAAACCAGTGAATCCAGGGCAATACCTACGCGTGGATTATCCGAAGAGGTACGATCGGCAAACACAAATTTCGCCGGCGGCAAATTGGGTTGGTAAGTCCGTACGGGCCATTTCTGATCGTACAAATTGAGTTGGGGATCGACACTTATTAAATCCATGTTCGCTTCATAATAGGCATCGATGGTACCCACATCCCGCCAGTAGGCTTGTGTTTTGCGATTTTCATCCAGAAACGGAAATGCAAACACACGGTGATTTTTGATAATGGCAGGTATTATGTCTTTGCCGAAATCGTGGGAGCTATGCGGGCGGTTGGCATCGGCTAACAGTAATTCAAACAAAAATCGCGCCGAGAAGACATAGACCCCCATGCTGGCTAAACAGGTGTCAGTCTCTCCAGGTATTGGTTGTGGGTTGCTTGGTTTTTCGGCAAAATCGACTATCCGATGATCGGCTGAGATTTGCATCACACCAAATTGTTTCGCGGCCTGCCGCGTCACGGGCAATGCAGCAATCGTCAGGTCAGCTTGTTGTTGATCATGAAACTCGACCATGCTGCGATAGTTCATTTTATAAATATGGTCGCCAGCCAAGATCAAAACTTTTTCGGGACGGCTTTTTTCCAATGCATAAATATTTTGGTAGACGGCATCTGCCGTACCTTGATACCAATGGTCGTCGATGCGTTGTTGAGGTGGGATGATGTCGAGGAACTCACCGAGTTCTCGACAAAAGTATTGACGCCACCCTAAGTTAATGTGCCGATCAAGGCTTAACGCTTTATACTGGGTCAGCATCAATACTTGACGCAGCCCACTGTTGAGACAGTTTGAGAGCGTGAAGTCAACAATGCGGTAAAGTCCTCCGAAGGGAACTGCAGGCTTAGCGCGATCGCGAGTCAAGGGTTCCAATCGGGACCCTTTACCGCCCGCAAGTATGATTGCCAATACATCCTTCATGGTTCTATCCTTGGGCTAACCCATTCGACCGCGTGAATTCTATATCGATTGCAGTTGGATGTCGCGATTTCTTTTTGGCGGTAATGGCCACCGCAAGGATCGTTGGATGTTGGTTCCAATGACTTTATTTAATGGAGGCCCTGTTATGAAATGGCGTTTTCTTGAGGACTGCTTCCCCACCCGTAATCTTAATAATCCTTAAATCCGGAAAATACTGGTAACTCGGTTTATTCGACATCGTGCGAGAAAATCCCTGGTCAATCGTGGTCGGGCCTAAATGTCTCTGCAAAATTCGAATAGTCGCCGAACTTCGGACACCATCACAACGTAATCCAATCACAAAATCGGAGACTGGACACTTGAGCGATATCAGAAAAAAAACCGCCTTCGCTATCATCGGGCGGAGTTATAGGCCAATTTGGAAAAATCGGTATTTTGTCGGATATTTCGGCGGCGGACTCAGCCAAATCAGACTAGGATGCCTCGTCGGCGAAATTTCCTAGGGAATTAATCTATTGTAAGCTGACGAAAATCAAGTTTTGATCTACAATAAGAGGGAATTCTGGACAAAGGGTTGTAGCTTCCAAAAAAAGCTTACTGAGACTGACTTCGGTCTGTGCTCAATCAATGCCTTTGATGCGATGGTCGCTCGTCTGACAGATCGTCGTCATTGAATCCGTCTCGCACCGTCATTTTTAGAACAACCGTTTTTGTCACTAAGGCACTTTGTCACTTAGGTTACATTTTGTTGAATCGTTCTAAACGTACGCTTGAATCCCTACGAAGTAAGCTGGGCTTGCGAATCGTGCTGACCAGGTTAATGGTAGCAGCCGCGGTTGCCAGTTTGTCGTTATGGTCCGCGCGCCAACTTTGCGCCGATGAATTTATCATTGATAGTCGCAATAACGAAGTTTATCGGTTAGGAGAAGTGGACTGTACTTCTTGCCGTTCGTTTCCCAAGAGTTTATTAAGTTTTCCGGAAAGCGAATCGCTGGTAGGCTTGAACGAATTCTCGTTTGAAATGACGACTGGCGAATTGTGGCGTTATTACAAACAGCAAGGTATTGACTCGACCGATCGAATTGTGCTCTATGTAGGCGTGGACCACATTGGCATGAACCAAGATCTGGTACTGGATTCGTTTAAATTTAGTATTGCCGAAGATCGCAAGCTGAGAGACGTGAAGCTCACGCAAGTTATGTTTAGCGAGTCTGGAAAAGATCGACTGATCATTCCGGGCTATGAAACATACGATTCCAAGCCGGAAGCGCGAATGGAAATTGACTTGGGTTATGACTTCATGGCACGATTCAATCCCGGTAGCCAAGAGAAAATCACACTGAATGCTCGGATGGCCGGGGCACCGGACGTAATCCCCAATTTCTATATTGCCGGACGTCAAAAGCCCTGGAGCCCGCCCGACTTCAAATTAGTGCTGGGCTTTGCGCTGTTCTGGGTGGTCGTGTTTTGGCTTTTAAAACTAATCACTTTCCGCCATCACAGTTTTCCCACAACCCAACATCGACAAGTGCCCGCCTGATCAATTGGCACAATCGCCAGAATCAATCCTCATTTGCCGAGCCTCGATTGTTCCCCGTTGGCTGCCGATAACCCCAGAGTGCGGAGTTATCGAAACAACGAATCATCGCGGCGGGGCAACGGAGGATACTCATACCATGTTGGTACTATCTCGTCATCGAGACGAAAGCATCATGATTGGCGATGATGTCATGATCACCATTGTCGATATTCGCGGGGACAAAGTGCGGCTCGGAATCGATGCGCCGCAGGAAGTCCCAGTACATCGTTTAGAAGTATATCAAGCGATTAAACGAGAAAATCAAAAATCAAGTCGGCTGGGGCCAGGTGAGACTCGCGATTTGGGAAGTTAAACTAATACGATTACACCGTTTTATTACCCACTGCATCCGCTCACACGCGGCACGCTGTCCTTGCCGCAAATCACCGTCCTTGCAGCAAATCACCGTCCTTGCCGCAAATCAACGTGCCATAAAATTCACCGTCTGAATCACCCTATTTTGGCGACGCGGGTTTTTTGGGCTGATTGAATTCTTGGATTAGGCTAAGCCCCGTTTCAACGGCTCGATCGATGGAATAGGGTTTTTGAAGATACGCGCAAACCCCAAGTTGACTGGCGATTACTCGGTGCCGTTCGCCATCGATTGCTGTCGTCATGATCACGGGGAATGGTGTTTGTTGCAATCCGACGATGTGCTCTAACACTAAAAAGCCACTGCGTTTGGGCATCATCAAATCCAAGATCAGCAGATCGGGTGGATCGGTTTCAATGATTGCCAGGCCAACATTCGGATCGGCAGAATACGTAACGCTCAGGCCTTTATGTTCAAATGCGAGCTTGAGTGCGGCAACTTCATCGAGCCGATCGTCGATAATCAAAACGCGCCGCACGCAGGACTTCGTGTTGGTCTCTTCGTCCGAAGAATGGGCCACGCTTGATGCTCCTATTTAGTTTGATTGGTCGAATCACCGCACTGTAGATTGCGAAAAGAAGTCAATGATGAATCCTAAGCAGTATTTAAGCTCGATCCTTAAGTCTATTTCCTGCGTTAAAGTCGAGGAATTAACTTTGGAGAACCAACGCATTGCTGACCAATCATTGCTAATTGACAGGCGATAAACAAACGTTGCCGCCTTCAATCACAACATTTACTACTATTGGGTTTTGCCAACCACCCTGAGCAATCTGCGGAACCTGTATTATGGCAGTAACGGTGCGGCACTCAAGCCGTAATCCTGTTTTTTCCATTATTCTTTTTTGCTGGTTCAGAGTGCTCCAATTGTGCATCGTGGGCCAACGCGGCCAAGACATTGATTCAGGCGGGACAAAACGCTAAACCGGACAATGGCACAACGGAAAAGCCATAATTCTCGAAAATTTGTCACAAGAGGACCTTGCTGGGTTTTGCGAACTCGGATCGACCAAGTTGCCGATAGTTTAGATAGTGGGTCGACTCGGATTGCGTTTGGAACAGGAATTAACTCATGTGGAAGTCATTTTTCTTAGCATTGGGGATTTTTCTGTTGATTTTGGGCGGCGAAACATTAGTCGTCGACAATTTCGTAATGGCCGATGGTCGCCGAGTGCCACGGATTGTCGCCGGCCCGAATTATCAGGCACCGCAAACTCTGACTGCAGGATTTCAATACCCCCGTCGAGAAGTGCGGACTAAAGATTGGATGCCATGGAGTCTATTGGCGGCCGGGGCGATCACGGTCATGTACACCTGTTCGATTCACCACGGCAAATCCGGCGAATGACCCGATTTATCCGTCCGATGTGAATTCAAATCCCTCGGCCCATCGCCTTTGCGGAGTGAATCCCGAACCTGCCACCAGACATTTAGGCAGACGTTAACTTTCGTGCAACTCGCCACAATTGATACATTCCCTACGCTTTCCCTCAACGCTGTCGAACATCGTAGTTCCGGCATGCGTTTTCCTTTACTTTGCCCCAACCCGGGCCTAAGATAGGGAGATATTTTTCGTGCCCACGAAAACTGCGGAAGGAATGGGCCTGCGCCTCGATAGTTGGATTCTCATTTCTATTGGACCTACAGCATTTCATGGCGGAACGAAACCAACCGATGACCTTGAGCGAAACGCTCCAATCGCGCGAGATGCGGCGGCAACGTACGCCGAGCACGAGTGATTGGCATTGGTCTGAATGGTTGGGCTGGCCTGGTCGATTGGCGTTATTGACCGCTGTCCTTGCCACGCCCTGGATGTTTGGTGCAGTCTATAGCTTTGCCCAATGTTATTTGGCGATCGGTCTGATGATTGCCGCAGCCTTTTGGTATTTAGAGTCTGCATTTTCGTTGCGCGCCAGCCAAGTCATCCCTTACGTCATTTGGCTAGTCGTGATCGGGGTGCTTTTAGCATTTGTACAAGTCCAAACGGTATTCCCTAGCGCTACATCTTGGTTAGCTGGACAGCAATTGGAAACTTGGAAACAGGTTTTTGGCCCTGAGGCCGCATCCGGGCAATCTTTGAATCCTACGATCGCCGTCGACCCCGAGGCGAATTGGCGGTATACCCGATTGTTAATCATGGGATGCGCCGGCGTCTTGTTAGGTGCCAGGTTATTTCGGCGACCTGTGGACGTCATGGTGTTATTAGTTGCAATGACCGCAAATGGGGTAGCGCTGGCATTCTTTGGTATGATCCAGCGAATGTCTCACAACGGCAAAATGTTTTGGGTATTTGAACCGGACTACGGAGGCGTACTTTTTGGTCCGTTTGTCAATCGAAACAACGCCGCCGGTTTTCTTTTGATTTGTTTGGCCGCAGCCGTCGGATTGATTGTCAAATTGTGGTCGCATCGCATCAATCGTGGACCAGAGCTTTTAGTCAGCAAAGAAATCCCGATTTGGCGACAAGTTGCCACGTATTGGCAAATCGCCCTGTCGGAGTTGACGGCTAGTAAACTTGCAGCCGTGATCGCAGCAGTTTTTGTGGCGACGGGCGTCATTGCCACATTGTCACGCGGTGGTGTGCTCGGATTATTGGCTGCTTCCATTTTCACGTTGTTGATCTACGGCATGGCGCGAAAGCCCCGGTCGGGTGGTTTGTTGTTACTGCCTTTAGTGTTGTTAGTTGTGCTGATGGCGTCCTGGGTCGGCTTTTATGACCAGATGATCGGACGGTTTGCCCAGTTTGATACGTCGGACGAGATCTCAACTTGGGATGGACGGATTGTCAGTTGGCAAACCACGTTGCCTCATGCTTTGGAATACGGCGCGTTTGGTGCGGGCTTAGGTAGTTATCCAACGGTGCATCGCGCGCATGCGGATTACAAAGAAATTCATGTATTTGAGTACGCTGAGAACCAGTTTGTTCAAACGTTAGTTGAGGCGGGCATCCCGGGATTATTGCTGTTGTGCCTAGCAATTCTGGCGTTTTTTAGTTTGGCGACATTTATGTTGTATCGCGGTTCATCACCCACAAATGTGGCTTTGGGAACTGCGGGGGTATTTCTAATCTCCGGCCAAGTTGCTGCGGGCATGTTTGATTTTGGCTGGTACATTCCCGCTAACATGTTGGCCTTTTCGGTCTTGGTGGGAGTTGTCAGTTTTCACGGCCAATCGTTGGCCGGGCGGTTGAAGAAGAAAAGCTGGTGGCGTCACGAAACTTCCGGATGGATCGTTAAACCTTTTGGATTGATGTTGATCGCCGTGCTGGTGTTCTTGGTGGTTGACTACCGAGGACAATCCGGTATCGACCAATTGTTGAGGCAATTGCCTGGTAATAAACCGCGCGAACAATTATCGCGGGAAACCAGTACCTTAGAGCAAACTCAACAAGCAATTGACGAATTAACGGCCGCCAGCGCTAAGTGGTTTGATTCACGTCTGGCCAATCGATTGGGAGACTTGTGGGTCCATCGAGCTCGTTGGGAAATGTACCAACAACTCATGTCTAGTTTGCCCACCGAAAACTTGCAGGGGAATGCAGCAACGGCGGTAACTGAAAATCTTTGGGCGCTGACTTCACCCATCCGGATGCATGAACAAGTGGGATACTTGCAGAACTCCGTTGGCAATAGCGGCGTCAATGAATTTCGGCAACAACCGGCGGTCCGCAATAACTTGCCATTGGCGGCCGAATATTATGCG
>JBGSMY010000269.1:0-10759 GCA_041739975.1 Pirellulaceae bacterium | reverse complement strand
GCGCTGATCAATGTCAGGCGCTGATCAATGTCAGGCGCTGATCAATGTCAGGCGCTGATCAATGTCAGGCGCTGATCAATGTCAGGCGCTGATCAATGTCAGGCGCTGATCAATGTCAGGCGCTGATCAATGTCAGAGGCTGAGAGGGTCGAAATTCCGGTACAGCGGTGTGAAACGGTTAGTTGGGGGAAATATAGGCAGCTGAGCGAAATTGGCGACGTTACAAGAGTTTGGAATGTTCGGCAAGCATTAATTTTGGTAGAATCGTTTAACCTGCAAACGTTGGTCGGCCGTCGTTTCCTTAGCCCGGCCGTTTGTCGTTTTGATTTTGACCAAGCGTCATTTGCCAACTTGTTTTGGTGGTGGCGTAAAAGCGGCGTGCTGCGGAATATTTTGCGGTTCGCTGCGGAGTTTTAGCGACGCAAGGTGCAGGGCATTACGAAACCAATGGGAGCTTGGTAAAGCTTTGTCGCTCAGCGATTCCTCGATCCGACCTTCGGTCAAATATGAACTGCTTGATCCCGACGTGCGTCTAATGATGCGCGTAAAGGAAGGCAGTGCCGTAGCTTACGAACAATTGGTCGAGAGATATCAGTTGCGCGTCATTCAGTTTTTTCAGAATTCGGTTTCCGTCGCACTTGCAGAGGATTTAGCGCAAGAAGTATTTTTGCGAATCTACCGCGCTCGCGAATCCTATCAACCGGATGCACGGTTTGCGACCTGGCTTTTTACGATCGCCCACAATGTTGCCAGCAACGCGATTCGCAAGTTGGCTCAGCGCAAGGAAGTTCAAGTCGAGAGCGCGGATTCCCAGGCGCGGGTGAGTCTCGATGCATTAGCCAAAGCCTCCAGCGGGTTGATGCCAACGCGACAATTGGATCGACAAGAACTATCCCAAGTCGTCAAGCTGGCCATGAATGGCCTGAATGAGCGGCAGCGGACTGCAATATTGTTAAGCAAATTTGAGAATTTAAGTTATCAAGAGATAGCCGATGCCATGGGGTTGACCGTTAAAGCCGTCAAATCGTTGTTGTCGCGAGCGCGACTCAATTTGCGTGACGCACTGCAACCCTATATGAACCAAGGTTTGAATCCCGGACGATTTGGACAAGCACCAGCCACGGACGACGAAGACTTGGATGACCCGGACCTTTCCGATGAATGAACGAGAACCTGAAGAAATAGATGTCGACGAAGATTTGGTAGCTTACCTTGATGGTGAGTTAGAACCTGACCGCATGGCGGTTGTGGAGGATCGTTTGTCGCGCGATCCTGGGTATCGTGCTCGACTCAAAGAACTCGAGCTCGCATGGTCGGCTTTAGATGATTTACCTACCGGAGAACCGACCGCTGTATTTGTCAAAAGTACGCTGGAGTTAGTGGTTGCGGATATTCAAAAGGAGCAATCCAAGTTACAGCGAAAGTCGTCTGCCTATTGGGCTACCGCTTTGGCACTGGCTGTTATTCCTTTTATATTTCTGTTCGTCAGCTTTTCGGTAACGCAATATTTTCGCAAAGCAGAGCAACGACTATTCTTGCGCGATCTGGAGGTGATCGAACGATTTGAAATGTATGGAAAAGTCGACCGCGACATCGAATTTCTAGAAATGCTTGATCAGAATGGATTGTTTGTTGGCGAGGTATCCAATGGAAACAAATGATTCCACTTGGCCCGTTGCGACTCGGCCCAATCTTTCACGAACGATGGCCAGAATCGATTTGCGCCGCCGTAGTTTTTGGTCACAAAAGTATTACGCCTGGGCGATTTTATCGGGCGTCTTGATTGTAAGCACGAGTTTAGCGTTGTTTATGTATTTTGCGGGATTCGCAAAATCCGAAATTCCCAACAGCAACCTCAACAATTCTAGCTGGTTGTTGGCGGCTACTGGCAGCGCACTCGACCACCGTATGGATCGCGTGGCTAATTTGTCCGTTGATGAACAACGGGAACTATTGCGGAAGAAGGAAGCTTTTTATCGTTTGAGCAAAGAAGATCAACAGGCATATCGCGAATTTCACGATCAACTCAGCCAACATGCACAATCTGACAAATTACAAGCAATCCTGAATCGCTATTACAACTGGCTTAAGACCCTTGATGAGCGGACAAAATCTGCGCTTTTGGATAACCCGCAAAAGGAAGTCCGCATTACTAATATTCGCGAACTTCGTGAAGCTCAAGGTCGACAGATATCATTTCTGCCAGAATCTGATCACCAACAATTTGATTTGTGGTTAAAGGAATTGGGGGATCGAAAATCCGATGAAGTACGGCAAGTTTTCCGCGACTTTCGGCCGCGAACTCAATTGTCGACGGAACTTACCGAGCAATCCAATCCGGATTTGTTAGTTCGCGTATTGCTGCGTGCCGATCGTAGTGGCGAAACGATGCGGCGTTTGGTGACTTCTCAAGATTTGGAAGTACTGAAAGGTGAGTTGTCAGAAGCTGCCAAGTCAATCATGAATGAAGAAAAGGTTCGATCTGACTTTGTGTTATTTAATTTCATTCGCAATCCGTACGTTAGTCCGGAAGAGTTGGAGCAGTTTTATTTCAAAGAACTGACTTCGGAACAACGCGACGATCTCGACAAAATGCCACCTGATCAAATGAAGAACCGGTTGCGGCTGATGTACCAATTGAAACAGATTGGGGTCCCCAAAGAGCAGTGGCTGCGTGGCTTAAATACAGAAGGCCGCCGCCGGTAACCACCTCTACCTATCCAAACGTGGCTGCCAATCTATGATTTGCAGAGTCCGTGGCTGCCAATCTCTGATTGGCAGAGTCCGTGGTGGCTGCCAATCTCTGATTGGCAGAATCCGTGGTGGCTGCCAATCTCTGATTGGCAGAATCCGTGGCTGCCAATCTCTGATTGGCAGAATCCGTGGCTGCCAATTTCCAATTGGCAGAATCCGTGGCTGCCAATCTCTGATTGGCAGAGTCTGTAATTGTCCTCTGCTTCCGACATCATGTCCCAAAACTGGAAAACCATGCTGCCCTAAATATTCGACTCCTTAACGCCATTTCGACAGAACCCCCCTACCCTGACCCGCTATTTTCCCGACAACCGCGGCAAGCCAAATTGCCTCGACAAAGCTTCATACCGATACTCAAAAATTCTGCGTACATCTCGTTTTACGAACAAGGAGTGCACGATTGAACCCAGCGGTACAACATAGTGAACATCGTCATCGACCAAAGTGCCCCCGGATTGGGCGATAAAAGTGTGCGTGTGATACCATCGTCGAAATGGCCCGTGAAGTTGTTGATCGACAAATCGGTAAGGCGGTTCCCAGAGTGCGATTTCGGTGCGCCACCTCAGTGGTAATCCATGTAATCGGATTTTGTAATCGATCAGCGTCCCTTGGCACATGGTGATTGGCAAAGGTGTGACAATTTGGAACTTAAGCCAAGGTGGGGTAATGCTCTCAAGTTGTTGGGCATCGCCGTAAAATCCAAAAACCTCTTCCGGGCAATAGGGTAGGAATTGCTTTGCCTTGAGGCGATAGCCAATTACCGGGTCTTTGATGATCTCTAACTGACTGTTATCCGCCATACACTTCCGATTACAATGAGCCTGACGTGATTCCTGTTAATTGTGTTTCCAATGGGTCCGCTCGCAATTGGTCGAGACCGGATGCCGAAACTCGGGATTCTAATACCGATAACAACTTTTGAATATAACTCAAGTAGGAGTAATCAATGAAATCCAGGGCCAAAATTTGGTTTGTACTAGCCCTGTCTTGCGTGTCGGCCAATTGGTTCGCTTTCGCCAACGCGCAAAATGTGCCAGCGGATTGGCAGACGGTTGCGGAAAAAACGGAATTTCGGGGCACCAGCCTTTCGGAGGACGTTGAAACTTTTATTCGTCGTTGTGACGTTCAGGCCGATCACGTTCAGATTCAGGAATTCGGAAAAACGGCCGAACAGCGACCGATGACGGCGGTGGCGATCTCGCGAACGCCCTATCAATGGGGCGAACAAGACGAACGAACGATTGCACTGATAATTGCCAACATCCATAGCGGCGAGTGCGCGGGCAAAGAAGCCATGCTGCAAATGATGCGAGAATTATCTCTCAATCCGCAACATCCTTGGCTCGATCAATTAGTGATCATTATCGTTCCCAACTATAATGCTGATGGTAATGATCGTGTGGGTAAAAACAATCGGCCCGGCCAGGTGGGCCCGGAACTGGGGATGGGGATGCGCGAGAACGCACAACATCTCGACCTCAATCGCGATTTCATGAAACTCGACTCTCCCGAAGCCAAAAACTTAGTCGCATTAATTGATCGCGTAAATCCACATTTGTTTATCGATTGCCACACCACCAATGGTTCCAAACACCAATATGCTTTGACTTATGATATCCCGCACAATCCAACAACTTCTTCCGTGTTGCGAGATTTCTTGCGTCAAGAAATGATGCCAAGCATCACTGCAAAAATGGCCGAACGCGGGCTGTTGTCATTTTATTACGGCACACCAGATCGCACGATGACGCGCTGGCAGACTTATGGCCATGAACCTCGCTATAGCACGGAGTACGTTGGCTTGCGCGGTCGGCTCTCGATTCTGTCGGAAGCGTACGCTTACGACACTTTTGAAGGTCGCATTAAATCCTCACACGTTTTTGTAACGGAATGCTTGAATTATTTGGCCGCCAACTCTGGGCCGATTCGTGAAATACTGGCGAGCATCGATCGCGATTTGATCGATTCGGCCACTCGTGAACCGCACAAGGTCACGTTGGCCTTGGATAGCAAAATGGCCGCTTATGAGCAGAAATTCATCCACAAAGCCTATCGCAATAACGAGCCAGCTGATTTTGAATTGGAATATTGGGGACGTTACGAACCAACGACAACCACTCCTCTACCTTACGCCTACTTGATTCCAGCCGACAATTCCCGCTGCCTTGATCGCCTGCGAATGCATGGCGTGCAATTACAGACGATGACCCAAGACCAAGAGCTGGAAATTGAATACGAGATTGTCCGCGATATTCAGCGAGCCAATCAACGATTCCAACAACATGCGATGGTCAAATTGGATACCGAAATGCGGCGAGAATCCCGAAAAATTTCCGCGGGCATGGTTTTAGTAAGGACCGCACAACCGCTTGGGCTTGTCGCTGCCTATTTGCTCGAAGCTCGGTCGAATGATGGCTTAGTCACTTGGAATTTTTTGGATAGTCAATTGTTAGTAGGACATGAGTATCCCATTTTGCGGATCAACGATCCCGTTGAATTGCAATCGGAATCTCTGACGAAAATCAGTGAACGCGAACGTGTTACTGTGGAACTGATTGATGCACCTGGAAACCTGTTGGAAACGCAACCGCAACCGGTCAAGTTTTATCCTGGAACCAATCAGTATGTGCTGGAAAGTTGGGGCCGTGAAACGCTCGTCGACCCAGCAACGGGCTCGTTCGTTCGACCCACTCGCGGTCGCGGCGTTGGTGCAAACGTTTCGCGTTTGCTGCGAGATCAACTCAAATGGGATGAGACAATTGCCAATTCGGTGGCCAGCGGAAAACGTATTGAGACCATTGGAGGCGAGTATTTTGCCTTGGTGAGCGAGCAATACGCGGCACTGGTTAACTCGACGGGTGACCGTGCTGTGGCAATTGATGGCCAAGGTCAGCCGATACAGGTGGGCTCGTTTTCTCGCGATGGTAAACAATTTATTTTTGTTGCCAACGGATCGCTTTGCGCGACCGATTGCCAATCCGGTGTGACGCGACGATTGATTGAACGCCGACATGAATTAGAACAAATCGGATTGTTAGATTGGGTTTACCAAGAAGAGCTATATGGTCGCGGAAATTTTGTCGGTTATTGGATCAGTCCAGACTCCCAGTGGGTTTGCGCACTGGCTCTCGATGAAACTCAGGTACCCCGTTATCCACTGGCCGATCAAACTGTAATCGCAGGAAAAGTCGACTGGATGTTTTACCCCAAAGCGGGTGATCCGCAACCAGAGGTGCGTTTGGCGTGGAAATCATTGACATCCGATGCGCCTGCCCAGTGGGCCGATTTCGGGGACCTGCCCGCAGGATACTTAATTAGCGACGTCAGTTGGTCCGATTCGAATCAACATGTTTTTGTGCAAGTTCAGAATCGCGAACAAACATGGCTCGATTTGTGGACTTTGTCCCCGAACACCGGAAAAACCAACAAATTGTTCCGCGACTCAACTCCCGCCTGGATTGAATCGCCCGGACGACCCTGGGAATTAGCTGATGGGCGTTTTGTTTGGCTCAGTCCGCGCAATGGCTACAAGCACCTTTATCTTTATGCGGCCGACGGCCAAAGCAATCAAACGATAACCTCTGGAAACTGGCAGGTTTTGTCCGTCGCGGGAATGTCACCCGATAAGCAATGGTTTTATCTGTTAGGCAATAAGAACAATCCGTTGGGCGTTCAAGGATTTCGAATCTCGACGGCCGAAGGTAGTGATTTTGAAATGAAACCAGTGACTCCGCCAGAAGGAACCCATGAGCTGGAATTAAGCGTCGATGGAGCTTATTTGATCGACACTTATTCGACTTCAACGCAACCGGCTCGCAGTTTACTGCGCGACGCTGAAGGTAAACTTTTGCGACAGCTAACGATTTCCCACGATGACCGGTTGAATTATTTAAATATCAGTTCACCTAAATTCGTTGAGATCCCATCGTCCAATGACCAACCTTTGGATGGGATGTTAATCGTACCGGCGGATTTTGACTCGTCTAAAAAATATCCCGTGGTAATGTTTGCTTATGCCGGCCCGCAAGCTTCTCAGGTTCGAGACGCGTTTGCTGGCAAGTGGTATTTGTTTCATCAAATGTTGGCTCAAAACGGATTTGTGGTTTGGGTCTGCGACAATCAATCAGCCAGCCGGCGCAGCATGAAAAACAGCTGGCCCGTCCACCGAAATCTGGGAGAAGCGGAGCTCAAGGATTTGAATCTGGGGCTGGATTGGTTGAGCAAACTTGATTTTGTCGACACCGATCGGATCGGCTTATGGGGTTGGAGTTACGGTGGCTATATCACCGCATATGCGCTCACACATTCAGACCGTTTTCGCTGTGGCATCTCTGGGGCGCCGGTTACGGATTGGAGAAACTATGATTCGATTTATACGGAACGTTTGATGGGTTTGCCGGCAGACAATGAGGCCGGTTACAGTCAGGCGTCGGTTTTGGAATCCGCAGCGAATTTAAAGGGTCGATTGTTGTTGATTCATGGCACGATGGACGACAATGTACATCCGAGTAACTCAATACAATTGATCGATCGGTTACAACAACAAGGACAGTTGTTTCAGTTTATGGCCTACCCGCGGACTCAGCACGGTGTAACCGATCCCATGAAACAACAACATTTGCGGCGGATGATGTTGGAGTTTTTCCAGCAACAATTGCAGGACCCGGTTGACCGCAACTAGCCACAGAAGAATTCAAATCTCGTTTATGCAAAACTTGCTGTCTCAGTCCGGTATACCGAGATCTACCGCAAGTTTGATGGATTGAGAACGATGATCGCGTCACAAGCCTGCCGCCCTCGACCAATTCATCTAGACGGAGCGCAAGTTTGATGGCTTGAACACCAAATAGGATGATCCATGCGACTTTACATAGTTTTTACACTTTTAAGTTTTCTAGTCTTTCAAATCGCGGCACAAAATGCTTTGGTGAGCGTGGTTGGTCAGCAACCAAGCTCTTCCGCCAGTACTGAGGATGCCAATAAAACTTGGAGTCTAGACGGGACGTGGCAAGTTTCCGTGGATGGCGGCAAGTCGTTTCGCGACATAAAAGTTCCCAGCTCAATCGAAGATCAAATTGATCCGCAATTTGACGGGATTTCAATTTATCGTAAGTCGTTTGAAAACCCGATCCGACCTTCAGGTCAGCGATTGTGGTTGGAGTTTGATGCAGTCGCAACGCGAGCGACAATAAAAGTTAATAATATCGTGGTTGGCAAACACTTAGGCGGCTGGACCCCGTTTGCTTGCGATATCTCGGACGTCATATCCAGCATTAAATCCGGGGATAAATTGAATCTGGAAGTCGAGGTGGATGAATTAGTAGGACATAATACTCAAGGTTTCCTGCCCGTATTAATCCCACATTTTGGTGGTGTTTGGCAATCGGTTCGGTTGGTAGCGAGGTCGGAATTGGGGATAGTACGCTCAGCCGTGATGGCAGTAGGCGACGCAGCAAGTCAAGAACTATCGCTAGAAATTCCAGTCATCGGTTGTGAGAATCCGGAAGAATTGAGCCTGGAATGTTATTTGAAACCTCAACCAATACCGGTGAATGGCGGTTCTGATAATTCAACTGCGCAGCCAGAGACTGTTGAACCGGCAATGGTAACTCGGCTCACGGGTCGCGAACATTGGTCGGACGACTTGTCGACGGCCGTGGCTTTGGGGGAACATTCGCATCGATTGGGCCGTTTGCACAAACGTTGGACGTTGCCAAAAGTTCAAGCCTGGTCGCCGCAATCGCCACAACTGTATGAACTCAAGTTGATCCTGAAACGACGCGATCAAGTTGTCGACCAACAAACCATCCGCTGTGCCTTCCGAACGATTGCAACGGCGGGCCATCGATTGCAACTGAACGGCAAGACGATAATCGTCCGCGGCCTGTTGAATTGGGGCTATGCACCACCCAGTTTCGCGCCCAGTTTGGATGAGCAATGGATGCGTAGCGAAATTGAATTTGCCAAAGCGCGTGGTTTTAATCTGATGAAATTCTGTTTGTGGATTCCTCCCAAACGATACTTGGATCTTTGTGATGAGATGGGGATGTTAGCGTGGATGGAATACCCGACTTGGCATCCGAAACTCGACCAACAACATCTGCGCGATTTACAAATTGAGTATGACGAGTTTTATCAATTTGATCGCAATCACCCTTGCGTGATTTTGCGCAGTTTGACTTGTGAAACAGGGCCGAGCGCTGATATCGAAGTGATTCGCGAACTTTACAATCGTTGCAAACGTGCGGTTCCCGGATCAATTGTGGAGGACGATAGCAGTTGGATCAGCTGGAATCGCGTCCATGACTTTTACGATGATCATCCATACGGCAACAATCATACGTGGGTAGATACGCTATCGAAGCTTACGAACTACATCGCGGAGCGTGAGCCAAAACCCCTTGTTCTGGGCGAAGCGATTGCTGCGGATACTTGGTGGAACCCTGACGCTAGGCCAGTTCCCGATGAAGCGGGTAATTTGCCAACCCGACTCGAGTGGCTGGATAGTGATTCGGCACACGCGCCTTGGTTTAACGCCAGTAATCGTCAGTGGCAACAACAGATGACACAGCTTGCGGCCCGATACAATTTGTTGTTTCCAAGTGATCAGTTGACGAATTCGTCGTTTCTGTATGCACACTTGATGCGAAAATTTCAAATCGAAACGTATCGACGTCAAGTGCCTTGGGGTGGTTACGTGATAAGCGTAATTCGTGACTTTCCCAAAGCGTCGATGGGATTACTTGGATTTGATGGTCTACCAAAAACAACCAGCGACGATTGGCAATTTCAGCGGGATGCGATGGTGATTCTCGAGACACAAAATGACCGGCGCAGTTTTGAGGCCGGTGTTCCGTTGGCATTGAAATTCCATTTGCGACACTCAGGGGCCAGCGTGGTTGATCGTGGTGAACTCACGGTCAAAGTCGTTTCGCGCGATGGAAAACGAGCGTACGACGAATTGACCGTGCACGGAACGCCCCTTGTTTCTGCCGACATTCTGCCTGAGCCGGTTTCTGTTGAATTGGCGAAAATTACAGTGGATCAACCGACTCCGATCACGATTGAAGCGACCTGGCGCGTGGATCGAATGAATATTAAGAACAAATGGCTCGCTTGGATATTTCCGAGCAGCAATTCGGCAAAATGGATCCCCAGTGTCGAGCGATTGGACATGGAGCAACTCGATCGACTTGCTCAAGGTCAACCTGTTTGGCTAGAACCCAACGGTGAGAGCGGAAGTTTTCCGACTTCGCAGCACTGGTTTTTACGAGGCGCTCCGGTGACTTTAACGCCCAATTCCTGGAACGCTGCTCAGACCGAAATTTGGCAGTCTTTAATCACGGAGTTGCAGCACTTTGATTTGGCAGGTCCCGTGGTTCCGCATATAGGACATTACGTCGATCGTGTGATCCCAAAAATATTGTTGTGGGACAATCATGACATGCGCGAGACGCGAACGCATGCGGTGGCGATGGAAATTCCAGTTGGACGAGGACGATTGTTGGTTTCGACAATTAACCGTGAAACCCCAGCGGGTCGTTATGTGCTTGACCAATGGCTTCAAGAATTGACCAATGGTCAACCGAGCGATTCGGAACTAGGTGCGGAAAATTTGGCTTCTCTGCGACGTGAACTCAATCAACGCGGCTTGGCGTTGCACACAAAGCAATGGAAATTCCAACCAGATGCGGATCGTCAAGGCATCAAGTCGCTTTGGCATACGAGCGAATTTGATTCGACGGCTTGGGGAGAAATTCGTGCTGATCGACATTGGGAAGGCCAAGGACATGCGGCATTAGACGGATGGGCTTGGTATCGACTTGCGGTTGATGTGCCCTCCAACTGGACATCGGAAACCTATTATTTGAATCTCGCTGGTGTTGACGACCACTGCGAAATTTTTATTAACGGAGAATTGGTTGGTTCGATGGGCGATATTGAAAACCGTAAAACGGCCTTTGATCAACCGCGCAGTTTTGATATTTCAAAATGGGTTGAGCCG
>JBGSMY010000243.1:0-6767 GCA_041739975.1 Pirellulaceae bacterium | reverse complement strand
GATTGACATTTTTATCCCGGTGCGAGAACAATAGGAGTGCAATAGGCTGCGCCAAATTTCGAACACTTTTTGCTCTCGCCAATCGTTGCCATCGTCATCCCATTCCCACGGCTTACGCTTCTTTTTAGTATCCGGAACGATCATCTCTTCCAGCATCGCGTACGTGACATGGCCGGCCGTGTTTTCAGTGCAGTCCAGCAAGTAGTCCAGCGCGCCTGCAGGTATCTCCGAATAGAATAACCAGTTCACCACGGAAGAAATGAGTCCCAGGTAACGCAATTTTGGTCGATCGAGTTCTCCAAGAATTGCGATGGCAATCTTTTTCTGATCGGGCTTTTTGACAAAGTTTTTGACGTCATCATAATCGTATTCTTCCATAAACGAACACGCGGCCAGCGCTCGCAACAATTCCAATCCGTCCTTGTCGCGCACCTTGGGTGATCGTTTTTTGGACCAACTTTCCCACGTGTCCAACAGCGGGAAATGTTCGCGTTGTTTGGCCAAAGGTTTCTTCAGATCAACATTTGGCAATCCATATTGCACTTCGCCCAGCAATGCTTCTGTCCACGCTCGCCAGCCACGATAACGCACGGGAACATCGCGATTCTCATGAATCAAATCATCAAGTGACTTTAAGCACTCGATTGCCGCTTTGGTGATCGGTACGACCCGCGTTTTCTCCGGCCGTTTCACTTGGGTTAGATTCTTCGGGTCCATCAATCCCAATGCATTGTCTAATGTCCAAACGACTTTTTCTGATTCAAAGATGCCTTTTATCTGCAAATCTTCGTCGTTGGAGATTTTTTTTTGATTCGCTCGAAACGCGTTGGCAAATTCCAGGCAAGCTTTCCGCGAGCGATTGGATTCAGCCAGTTGTCGAACAATCTCCAGACCGGCGAGACGTTTCTTGTTATCCCGTGTTTCTGACAATCGCTGAGCACTGCAGATCGCTGCTTGATCGCTTTGGCGAAGGATTTGGGCGATCACACCGACTCGGAGATCCGGCGGCGTGCGACTGAGGTTGCTTTCCAAAGTTAAATATTCAGCTTCCGTCAACGTCAGTTTACTCAAAACATCGAAGGCCGCTTCTCGCACGTCGCTAACTGATCCGCCTGCTAATTCGATAAGGGCCGAACGGGTTAAGGTGTCCCATTTTTTTTGTTTGGAGAGTAATTGAACAACCGCCCGTTGGTTCCAGGAGTCTAGTCCTTTCAAGTAGGGTAGCATTCGTGTGGGCGGGCGATCTCCCAGCGCAGCCAACAATTGATTGCTGATGTCGGCTTGTTTTATTTTTCGCGCCGTCCAGGGCCAGACCATAGCGGGCAGGGAACAAGGTTTCTCCGGCAGACGTTGGTACAATGCTTCCAGTTTTTCAAAGTAATCATCCGATGCCGGTGCGTCATCGGGGGCGTCGTTCCCCTGCAAGCTATCTAGAACCTCACTCTCTCCGGTCATGCCCTGCAGATCAGATGCGGCCAATACGGCAACCTGTAAATTCTCATCAGCGACCGCAATTGCTTTCGCTGCTCTCGCTGCCGGCAGCCCTAATTGTGTTAACATCCACACCGCAACATAACGAATTTCAGCCGAAGAGTTTTTCAAAATTGACTTGGCCACAGCGACCGTCGCGGGAGCGTTTTGATGCGCTGAAACCCACAGTCCGCGATATACCGTTTCGGCGTCATTGCTGGTCAACGCCTTTTTTTGTTCGGCCGGCGATTCCAGCAGAGCCAAAACGGCTTCAACATTCTTGCGCAAAACCGTTGTGCTGGCGGAGTCCCACAGAAGTCGCAACCACAGATCGACCGACCGAGCCACACTACTGAATCGAATCAGATCTTTGTCGATAATCAATCGAAGTAATCGGCGAAATGCCTCGGGGTGCGCCAAATCCGCTCCGCCCACAATTGACTGTCGCAAACCCTCCTGACGCTGTGCCGCCAACAGCGTCTTTTCGACAATCTCCCAGCCTTCCTCTCGGTCGGAACCCAATAATGATTCAATCACATAGTCCGCCATCACAGCTGTCGGATGCTCGCGAGTAACCGTTTTGTAAAGAACGTCGAAGACTTCATCACCAACCTTGCCGGTAGTATTCATCGCTGCGATAAGAATCGGCGAGACGCAATTCCCTTCATGCTCGAACGCGTGTTTCGCCCAGGCCGCTAACCACGCAGGAGTGAGAATCGTGGGGTCAAAACGGGACGTCACATTAGCGAAGTTTCGCAACCAGTCGATTCGCGATTCCAATGTGACCTCAGGATTTTTCGGACTGCGAAACGCAGAACGTTGGTATCCAATGACATAAGGCGCCGATTTCAAATATTGCCACGCTGCTTCTACGGCGTCGGGCAACCCCTTTCCCAAAATTGCAAAAATTGCCTTTCGTTCAATTGCCGTGAGGTGTTCAATTTGCGATGACCACTTTGCAATCCATTTCTGGCGAGTTTTCGCCTCTTCGTCATTGTGAAATCCGTATGCAAAACCTTGTTCGCCCGATTCGTCCATTCCGAACGCCGCAAAACCAATCGAACGAAGTTTGGCGGGAAGCTTTTTGAGTCCTGGAATCAGTCTCGCTTGCTTTGAACTATAATCGTTATCACCATCATCCGTTACTTTCCATTTTTCGATCTGGGCGGCAAGATTATCGATTTTCTTCATTGCGTTGGTTCCGTTAAATTTTGGGCTAATGCACAATAGAAATAAGGTTCATGAATTTAGCCGCCAGACAATAGCGTCAAACGCACGAATGTCATTTGGCTTTCAGGGCTCAAAAACACCGCTTGATCCAAGTTTGTATATTGCACTTCGTCAATGATTACCAGATACAATCCGTCAGCAAACGCAACCCAAGCGGCTTGGACAGCAGAATCTTCATCGACACTTTGCCGACCAACTTCGCTTGCGCCCATTTCTACTTTGCCCTTTTCGGCGGCCAGTTCAATTTCTCGCTCGGTAAGGATGCGGACGAACTGCCGATCCGATTGGCGCTGGCGAAAGGCCGCCACTTCATGCCGCACGATGCGTTCGATCAAGTCGCGTAATGTGATGTCTACATCTCCTCCATCCTTGCTTAACCCTTCTGGCGGAAGTCCTATCGAAAAATCCGCGAACAATGGTTTCTTCGATCCCAGTGCTTTGGTTACGATTCGCATTCTTTTTCTCGATCAAATTCTCGCAACGGAATTAAGAAGCGCCAACGGATTAAAATATAGTATTTTGCTCAGGTAACGACCGGTCTACAGACAGCCGACTCACGAGTCAAGAGCCTGCCAGACTTCTAAGCGGAGACAAGTATATCACACCAGAAATTGCCATTGCTATCCGCCAGCTTTGGTAAGCAGTTGGTGTAAACGTTGCCTTAATTTCGCCAATACAAACAATTCTTCGTTGAGAAGTTAGGTCGTCGTTCCGATCGTTCGCCACCATCTGTTTTAAAAATTGGCCGCGGACGGTTCTCTTATCGCTTTGCAAATTGACTTGAAGGGATGCCGGTTTTTTTTGATTAGGTAATCGAGCAAGTTTTTCGAGCCTTATTGGACCAAATTGCGAGCTTTGCGAACGGCGAATGGCCCCCGAGACCAAATTTCTGATACTTTATTTGGAGGAAGGGTATTATAACAAGTAGTTGACTCGCCCCAGCCATTTGCGGTTCGTATGAGTTCAGCGGGTTGACTTGCGGTGCGACAGTAGAAGTATTTGCCGTAATATCAATTCGACCATCTAATCAGGAGCCAGCTGATGATCCAAACTCAAGTATTCAAAGCAGCTTTGTGCGTACTTTGGATTACGTTTTTGGCTACAGGGCTATTGGCGCAGGAAGTTGCGGTCTTAGACCCATTGCTGTCATATCAAGCTGAACGCTTTAATCCGGTAACCTATCAAGTTGATTTTTCAGTAGTTGTGACAGCGCCGTATAAGACCAAAAAGCTTTGCGTTTGGCTGCCCATTCCGACAAGTGATCTGGGCCAAGAAGTCAGTGACAATAAACTCTCCTCTTTCCCGTTGGTTGTTGAGCCGAAAGTCGAAAACGAATCGGCTTACGGTAACCGGTTTGCTTATTTTGAGTTTGATTCGCCCCAAGGCGCTCAGATTATTCGCCACCAGTTCCAAATCAAAGTTTGGGAATTGAGGTGGCAAGTTGACCCCACAAAGTTGATACCCGTAAACCAATGGCCGGCGAGTTTTGATCGGTATCGGCGAGGCGACGACCAAGCGGTTGTGGTGGACGAAAGATTTCAAAAATTGTTGGACGAGATCGTCCCCCGACGAAATGGCGCCGCACAAGATTTGGGCGATGTAATGTCTTGGGTGCAAACCAACTTTGAATACGATCACCACAACGCATCACTTCGGGCAAGTGCGGAACACGCTCTCGAAAATCGTCGTGGACATTGCAGTGACTATCATAGTTTTTGCGCGTCACTCGGGCGGCTTTTAGGGGTGCCGACCCGAGTAACCTATGGCATTAACACGTTTCCCAAGAATTCACCTTCTCACTGCAAGCTCGAGGCCTTTCTTCCGCCCTATGGATGGGTGAGTTTTGATGTCTCGGAAACGCAGAAACTAGTTGGGGAGATTCAAAATGCCGGGGACATTGATGAAATAAAAAAATTGGAACTCATTGAGTTGGCACAAAAACGTCTGTCTACTGGATTTCGCGACAACACTTGGTTCCTGCAAACACGTGGTACCGACTACGATCTGGTGCCGGCGGCCAGCAAACGTGTTTCTGTCGTGCGGACAGCGTACATCGAAGCAGATGGAGTTCCACTGCCGGAACCTGATCCCGCGGACAAGGGCCAACAGACGTTTTCTTGGATGACCGTCCACGAGTATCGCTCTGATCGAAAAGTACCTTACCCATTCGCGGACTGGACGACGTTGGATTCTCAGAAGTAACGTTAAGCAAATCAATCACCGTCTGATTGTGCCGACGGCGAGAATTGCGAACACTTGATTCGCTGGTCCCGAACGATAACTGTCTTGACGATCTCGTCAAAACTCGCCCGCTCCAATGTTCATCTGTCGCGCAAATAATCATCATTAGTTTTGGGGATTACATTGCGTGAAATAACAGAAACCAGCCTTAGGCTTGCTACACCAGGTCAGACTTGTAGACGATTTGTAAACGAATAGATTGCCTGGCCAGTCGTCGGAATTATTTTTCGTTTGACTTTGCGTCGAGAAAGTCGTTCACCATCGGGACAATTGTTTCCGAAAATTTCATTAGGGTGACGTGTGTTGTATCGGGCAAGATGGCCAGTCTCGACTCCGATCGCGGCCCCATGTCACCATGGACTTCGCCACCCTTTAGGCGAAACATCTCTGCGACGTGCTCGAGGCGTATACCATCAGCGTCACCATGGATGAAAAACATCGGTGCCTGGGCGCCCCGCAGCGATTCTGGGCTGATGTCTTGTCCGTGCGAAACCATCGAGGCCAACCGTTTGACGAAATTCGGAAATTCATCCGGGTTTGGGCTTAGCTTTTTGTATTCCGTTTCTATTGGCGAACCTTGGAAGGCATCCGCAGTAAGGGTTGAGATCGCGTCGGCCGCTCCTTCGACCATGCCTTCGCCTCGGAAAACCGACGAAATCACGACTACCTTTCGAACTTTGTCAGGATGACGAATCGCACACTGCATCGCCACGGTTCCGCCCATGCTATAACCTATGAGGTCTGCTCGGGGGATTGCGAGTTGATCGAGCAAGGCAGCCACGTCGTCGGCGAAGTTTTCTTCACTAAGGTCGCGGGTGCCGTCCGCCGTACGTCCGTGGCCCTGTAACTCAACCGCAATCACTTTTCCGTTTTTCGAGAGCTCGGCGATCCCGTCGGTCCAGTTATTGGTGATCGTCATGAATGCGCCATGGATCAGTACCACAGGTTCACCGTTTCCGTGAATTTCGTAGTACATTTTGATTCCGTTGACAACAGCGTAGCCTGTTGTTGGCTCTTGCTGAGCCGATACTTCCAAGGACGGCTGCGCCAACAATAGAAAAACCGCTGCCAGAATTAACGACGCCACTCCGTTCAACCGACACGCTTCGTACGGACATATTCGCATTCCCAGGCGTCCAAACGTCGCTTTGTCCGAACTCATAATGGCTCCTATTGGGTTCAAGTTTTTTGGTTTGAATTGTTTTGGACAGGGCACCAAAGTTGACGCGGCAAAGAGCGATTTCGAACGGATCAACACCGTTAAAGGCAAACGTCGCGTATCACAATTTGCCTGTGCCAGCCAGGAATTCTTGCAGCTGTTTGTAGTTCATTTCCATGCCGTCAGTCATGCCTGTTGAAAGGGCTGCGTCGCGATCTTCTTTTGAGGAGTATTCGATTAGAGTAACCACGCTGGTGACGCCTTGATTCTCGGCAAACGTGACAGTGATTAGCGTGCCTTCTTGGCCCATCTCAAATTCGGTATTACCGCGGTCGAAAACCTGGGTGTGAACGATTTTGCGATGTTCGACGATCTCTCGAAATTCGCCGAAAAACCCGAACTCGGCGTTGTTTTCATTATTTCGCCATGTCCATCTGTACTTACCGTCTGGGCGAACGTCCATTTCACAAACCGGCATACTCCATGGCGGTCCTGAACACCAACGCGTAAAGATCTCGGGCTCGGTGTATGCGCGCCACACAAGAGGTGCAGAGGCATCGAAATCGCGTTTGATCATCACCGAGGTATCGGATGGGGTATTTACTTCCGCAGGTTTCATTTCTTTCCCTTTCTTTTCTCTTTATTTTGCGTTTGTTTCATTTCTGCG
>JBGSMY010000197.1:0-6763 GCA_041739975.1 Pirellulaceae bacterium | reverse complement strand
TTTGCTGGTTCCCGGGGAACAGAATCAACAATATCAATCGGTTCAACTTCCCGCGATGCGAATTGTGACGGAACAGCAGAATCAGTATCAGGTCGAAGAAGTTGATGCCGGCACGCCAATTAATTTATGGGTCGAGGACGATGACGGAAATATTTTGCGGCGACGATATGACATGTTGCTGGCCGTTCAGCCTTCGAAAATGACGATTGAAGAACTGAAAAATCTTATTGACGCCCTCCAACTTGGTCAGCCTACTGCAATTTTTGAAGACCCATTTCCGTTTGCCAACAATTTCGAATACCGTATCGGCGAACAATCTTACCAGTTTCTGACCGGTTCATTCGACCCCCGAGTTTTGCCGCGGAAAGGCAATAGCACTGGCAGTATTCAATCACTTTGGGATGCGTTGGATCTGAAAATTGAAAAGGTCCAAGTCAACAACCAATGGTCTCCCGTTTTGTTGTGGAAACCTGATAGTGAAAATCCGTATCCCCGCGACCGCGAGTTATTTACCAAGGAATGGATTACCGTCAATGATGCAACCATGTCGGGCAATCGGTTTTCTCGAGAAGCACCTGCCACAGCCGGATTGAGTCAACTTTGTTTTCAATACACGACCTATTTAGAAGAGAAACCGAATACGCTGCTGAGATTCACACCTTTGGTTACCACGGGTACGGCCGGCAGTATCCGTCTGGCTGATCTGATGCGGTCCAGTTCCGAGGAGGAAGCCAATACGTTTCGCGGTGCAGCCGGAAACAATTTTCACGTAGCCGCTTCCATTGTGGGCGATAAAGCCAACGACGAATTGCCCAAGGCCACAGCGAATTTGAAACCCGACAAACAGATGACCAATGTCATTTATGTGGCTGACGTCGATGTCCTAGCCAACTTTTTCGTCGAACTTCGCGATTATCCGATGAATCGCGGCAATGGAATCTACTACCGCTTTCAAAATTTGGCGTTTGTTTCCAATGTTATCGACCAACTCGCCGGGACAAATCAGTTCATGGAGCTGCGAACACGCTCGATTACTCATATGACGTTGCGGGTCGTTGAGGAGACCATCGAAAAAGCGATGCAAGAAGTTTATGAGCTAACGCAAGGTTTTGAAAAAGACGCGATGGTTACTCAAGATGAAGCGGTCGCGGCAGCCAAAGCTGAATTGCGACCGCTCGATGAAGAAATTAATGCCTTGGAGGCTCGCAAACGAAAGAACGAACCCATTGATAATAATTTGTTGGAGGCAAAAAAACTGATCCGACAACAGATCTTGGCCGAGCAGGTCAACAAACTCCAACGTCGTTTTACCGATTTGGATAATAAGCGGCAGGAAGAATTGCGGTCCATTCAGTTGCAGGCGGAACTGAAGATACAGGATATTCAACGACAATTTAAATTAGCCGCGGTTGTGTTGCCGCCAATTCCGCCGCTGTTAATGGGTTTAGTGGTCTTTACACGTCGCCGATTGCGCGAACGCGAAGGCATCTCGAAGGCCCGACGTCTCAAATAATTTTGGTCATCTAAATACGAGTTGATTTTCCATGCGTCCCACAACCATTACGCTCATGCTGGGTGTCGCGTCAGCGATTTGTTCTGCACTGGCGGCTTTTTATTATCCCTGGCCGACGCCGGAATTGACCAGCGAGCGAGTGAACCAGCCAATTTTCGAAGCGTTTGACTCAAAACAGGTGCGTTCGATCGAGGTAATTCAATTCAACGACGACCGACAATTGTTGAAAAAAATTGGGTTGGAACGCAAAGGCGAGAAATGGACCTTGCCCGCTTTTGGTAGTTTCACCGTTAGTAATATTTCGCGAATCTCAGCCGTCATAAATTCCCTGAGTGATTGTCGCGTCCTGCAACTAGAGTCGGATCAACAAACGGACCACCTCAAATATCAAGTTCTCGATCCAGATGATCCGGAATCGGCGAATAGCCCGAGCGGGATGGGGCAGAAAATAACTTTAAAAGACCGCAATCAAAAACAACTCGGTTCATTGATTGTGGGCGCGGCGCTGACCACGCAAGATGGTCAATTGAAACGGTTCGTAAGAATACCCGGTGAACCACAAGTGTACGTCGTTGATTTCGATGCCTCCGTCTTGGCCACGGAGTTTGGCGATTGGGTCGATCCGAACGTGTTGCAAATCCAAACTTCGCAAAACGGTCCCGGCAACCCCTTCCACTCAATGCACATCAATCACTATCGGTTGCAACCCGATAAATTGATAGAAGCCCTACCGGAGTGGATTTATCGCGGCCAAGTGGTGCTCAAAAACAACGCTCTTGCGATTGAAACTTTGGAACAACCGGAAGGGGAATCGTGGACTGCAATTACTACCGACGATCAAACGCTACCGATTTTTCAGACCGCTGTCAGCATGTTACCCCAATTGTTCTTTGGAAACGTTCGAGCTAAAGGTTCGGCGCTGACTACCGCCCTGAAAAGCTCTAGCAAAGTCGCAGCAAAAGAAACGTTTCAGCCAATGCTGGAATTGGGTTTTAAACAAGTTGGCGAAGTTGACACACCAGTCGAATTTGCGGCGACCGGGGGAGATGTGGCCGTAACGTTCAGTAATGGCCTGCGCATCCAATTGCTGCTAGGAAACGTTGCGGCGGCTTCACAAGGTGAATCCAAACTGTCGCGATGGGTCATGTTTTTGGCAAGCACTGCTGAAGACGTTTTAAAAAAACCGGAACCACCAGCGGGTCACAATAATAATGAACTGACCGAAGACCAACAACGGACCTACAACCGCTCGTTGGAACAGTGGCAAGAACGAGTCGAAATGGCCCAGCAAGCAGCTGATGGCTTTAACCAACTCCACGCGCCATGGTACTATGCAGTCGACGAAGATGTAATCTCAAAATTGCGACCTGATCTGCCGGCGCGCAAATAGTGACGACTCGTTTACGGTGACCCGTCCGGCGTGCTCAACAGGTCAAGATTTGGAGCATGGGTTTCTGAGGAGTCTTGATAGCTTACAAGGAAATCAAACATGGAATACCTTTCCAATGCCCCGGAACAAGGCAAATTGCGGTGGGGACGCGAGTTTTCACGGTATCAAGTGATCGCGGTAAAGTTGTTATTGTTTGTTATGGGATACATTCAGGCGAATTCTGTTGTCGCTGATGATCCCCCAGAGCCTATTCGCATTGCTTCCTGGAATGTCGAGTGGTTTTTTGATGACTACGCAGGAGACAACCGTTCGGATTTGGCTAAAGAGCAGACCAGTCCTTCACGCGATGATTGGCGATGGAAACTGACACGTGTCGCCGAAACTATCGCCGCATTAGAACCGACAATCTTGGCCTTGCAAGAAGTTGAAACCAACCAAGTGTTGTTTCAATTGGTCAAAGAATTGGAAGACAAGCATCAAATCAAATATCGATACGCGTTTATTCCAGGATACGATTTTTTCACAGAACAGAACGTCGCATTTTTATACCGGGACGGGTTGGTGGAATACAGTCGCCGCGAGCAATCGTCCGAGATATTTCAATCGAAAGATTACTACAATCTCAATAAACATCTATTCGCCCGATTTGAGTTTGGCAAAGGCGACCAGCGGCAAAGTTTGGTGCTGTTGAATTTGCATTTAAAATCGGGAGCAGATTCGGAGGCGACTCGCGTCCGACAAGGTCGACTGGCTCATCATTGGTTGCGATCACAGATTGTCGCTGGGGAGAACGTCATTGTGTTGGGCGATCTCAATACCGAAAATGGCATCGAGGTTGCAGCCACTTCGACCAACGATATCGGAGTGATTCGGGGACTGTACTCACCGCGCAGTGAAGACGATCTGGTGGACTTGCACCAGCACTTGGATGCCAATCAGCATGTGACCCATATCACCATAAAACAGTTTGACAGAATATTGATAAGTCCAGCTTTGGCAGTCGACGAACCCAACCAGGTTGATTTGACATTCAATCGGATTGTCACCCGCCGGGATCTTGTGATCGGTGAGGCGGCTGACGAGGTGGAAGCACATTTCAACAGGCTCTATGAGATATCGCGAGACGAGCGCGATGTAAGCGATCACTATCCGATCATGGCAGAGTTCGTATTCAAATGAGCGACACAGCGATCTCAAGAGAATTTAATTTTGATGGTTTAGTTGGGCCAACTCACAATTACGCGGGTTTGTCGCACGGCAATGTAGCTTCAGCCAAACATCAAGGACAAATTGCTAATCCGCGCGCCGCAGTGCTTGAGGGGTTGGCGAAAATGCGGCAGTTATACGATTGGGGCTTTGGGCAAGCAGTTTTGCCGCCACTCTCTCGGCCCCACTTGGGGTTACTTTTTCAATTGGGATTTCGCGGTACACCGGCGGCAATGATCGAGTCCGCGTGGCGCGCAGATCCTATTCTTTTAGCAGTGGCTTATAGCGCATCGGCAATGTGGACAGCTAACGCCGCCACAGTCGCGCCCAGTGGCGATTGTGCCGATAAACGCGTACATATTACACCGGCAAATTTGTCATCGTTGCTTCATCGCAGTATTGAAGCGGCCGAGACGACGGCCCATTTGCGCGCGATTTTTGCAAACCGCCAACATTTCGAAGTCCACGATCCACTACCTGCCGGCGGTGCACTCAGCGACGAAGGCGCAGCCAATCATACGCGGTTATGTGCTGAGTACGGCTCGCCGGGAATCCAGATCTTTGCATATGGGCGCAGCGCCCTCAATAGTCAAACCACACAGCCGCGACGATATCCCGCACGGCAAACCAGGGAATCTTGCGACGCAATCATTCGTCGGCACCAATTGAACGCGGACCATGGATTGATGTGGCAACAAAATCCAGAGGCCATTGATGCCGGAGTATTTCACAATGATGTGATCAGTGTCGGCAATCAAAATGTTTTTTTGGTCCATGAGATGGCGTTTGTCGATCAGGAACGACGGTTGTCGGAGCTTCGCGAAGTTTATGCCAATCTTTGCGAGGGCGAATTGCATTTGTTCGAAGTGTCGTTGACAGAGTTGCCGTTGGCAGATGCCGTGCAGAGTTACTTGTTCAACAGTCAGTTAGTAACCAATGAAAATGGCCGCATGTCACTGATCTGTCCGCGCGAGTGTCAGGAGTCACCGCTAGCGCAGGCCGTCATCGAACGGTTACTGGAGTCGTCAATTCCGATCGATCGCGTTCACTATTTTGATCTGCGCCAGAGTATGCGTAACGGCGGCGGCCCAGCATGTTTAAGATTGCGAGTGGTTCTCGACCCATCGGAACAAATTGCCTTTCATCAAGGTGTTCGATTTACGCCAGAATTGCACGACAAGCTGCAATCATGGGCAGGGCGATACTATCGCGAATCGTTGAACATCGAGGATTTGCGCGATCCCAAGTTGATCGACGAAAGCTGGTTGGCTTTGGAAAAACTCGAACAAATCTTGGACATGCCCGCAGGTTCCATTTGCCAAGCAAGTTAAGGGTGAAGTACATCCAATCCAGTACGAATAGCCGGTTACTAGTGTGGGTTCTTTAAGTTTAAGCCTTAGTCGCCAACTCATAAATACGGAGACTGAAAAGTGAAGTACTGGGCCCTGGGAATGTTTTTTTTGTTAGCCCTTGCCATCACAGGCCGGATGTTTGGGCAAACCCAGCCACCACCAACCAATTCACGGTTTGAATCAGATACCACTCGAGTGATGAGTTTCAATATTCGTTACGGCACAGCGTCCGACGGTGAGAACCGATGGGAGTTGAGACGCGATTGGGTAGTGGAAACTATCCAAGCGCGCCAGCCCGACCTATTGGGAACTCAGGAAACCTTGAAGTTCCAAAAGGAATTTCTCGACGCGCATTTGACGCAATACGGGTCATGGGGTGTGGGCCGAGATGATGGTGAACAATCTGGCGAAATGACGGCTCTTTGGTATCGCCAGGAGCGGTTCGAGAAAATTGATGGGGGCCATTTTTGGTTAAGCGAACAGCCCGATCGACCTGGCAGCGTCTCATGGGATAGTGCGCTCACGCGGATGGCGAGTTGGGTTAAGTTGCGAGACCTGCGAAATCCTGAAGCTCGACCGATTTTGTTTCTAAACACCCACTTTGATCACCGTGGCGAAAAGGCTCGACAAGAATCGGCGAGGCTGATTAGAAAGAAAGCTCGCGAGTGGGGAGAATTGTGTGACCTAGTGATCACAGGAGATTTTAATGCCGGGCAAGACGACGATCCTTACCAGATATTGTTTGAGAACGATTCACCTGCAGTGAAACCCGAATCGGGAGAAACTCACTCCTGGCGATTGTTAGATAGTTATCGAGTTGTTCACCCAATCCGAAAATCGGACGAGGGAACCTTTTCAGGTTTCGCTGCCGAACGAACATCCGGCCCGAGAATCGATTGGATTGCCGTCTCAAATCAATGGCGGGTTATCGACTCGGGCATCGATCGGACTTCACGAGATGGCCGAACACCGTCGGATCATTTTCCCGTTTATTCCGATTTGGAAAGACTGCCGCGGTAAAAAATTACGGAGCAAACGTTAAAGAGTCGGCCTCGTTTTATTCTGCGACCAGAATTTAGAATACTTGCCACAAAAATCTGGTTGTCCAGGAATTTTAGTGGCTGGCTGGGGACGATCTTCAGGTCTATCTCGTCGATTAGCTGCGATTGATGAAGCTTTCCGATCTACACTGTGTGACCCACACGAAAGTGCGTGTCAAGTCGAATTCAATCTTGCCGATAATTCCCTGCACCCAGTCCGACGCCCACCCGATTCCGTCGTTCGTGCTTTTTGTGGCTTTCG
>JBGSMY010000165.1:0-26507 GCA_041739975.1 Pirellulaceae bacterium | reverse complement strand
CGCGCTGCGCAGATCCCGGCAGCACCGAATTGGGACTGGCTCTGCGATCTTTATTACTCAATCAATCTCAAGTGTCGATTAGTTCGTGGAGCGAAGCGCTTTTGTTCACTGCAGCGCGCACGCAATTGTTGAGTGAAGTCGTCCGGCCAGCATTGGCTCGCGGCGAGGTCGTATTGTGCGACCGCTATATTCTGTCGACGATTGTTTACCAAGGACATGCGGGTGGTTTGCCCGTTGAATCGTTGTGGCGTGTCAATACCGAAGCGACGGAAAGGCTGTGGCCCGACGTCACCGTTTTATTAGACCTACCTGCGGACGTTGCTCGTTTGCGATGGGGCAATCAACCCGACCGCATGGAGTCTCGAGGAGACCAGTATTTCGAGCGAGTTCGCCAGGGTTTCTTGCAGGAGGCCGAACGTTGGCCTAGTGGCGTTTATACAGTTGACGCGACCCAAGCCGCCGACCAAGTCCAGCAGCAAATCCGCAATTTAATAGCTCTGCACGTTGCGAAACAGAACCAGAGTTCGGAGACTAAATAAATTATTATGAGTTGGGATGAACTGGTGGGGCATCGCGATGTCTTGACACGCTTTCAAAGCAGCGTTCAGCGTCAGCGTTTGGGCTCGTCTTATTTGTTTGTTGGCGCTGATGGAATTGGCAAATTTTGGTTTGCCAAGAAATTGGCCCAGGCTCTGTTGTGCCAAAACAACTCGCCGGAGCAACTTGAGATTTGCGGCGAATGTAGTGCCTGTCGCCAAGTTGTTAGTGACAATCATCCGGACATTACCGTTATTTCCCGTCGTCCCGAAAAAAGCGTCTTGACGATTGATCAGTTTATCGGCGAAGCGGACGATCGATTTGGCACTGGTTTGTGTCACGACATGATGCTTAAACCCGCACCCGGTGGCCGCAAGATCGGCATCATAAACGACGCCGATTTTTTTCACTCGGAATCCGCCAACGCCATACTCAAATTGCTCGAAGAGCCACCACCTCGTTCGCTTTTAATTTTAATTGGAACCTCGCGGCAAGCTCAGATTCGAACGATATTATCTCGTTGTCAAGTGATCCCTTTTGCGCCATTATCGCTGCAGCAAGTTGAACAAATCTTGCAGCGACTTCCAGCGTTTGACTTACCGGATGGCATCAGTCACGCGGATTTAGCGACCGCTAGTAGTGGCAGTGTGTCTCAGGCTCGTTGGTTGGCACAGGCGGATCGGTTTGCATTTCGTCGGCAATGGATCAAGCGTTTGGCAGGCCGCGACGTGTGGCGTGACAAAGGGCTCGATTGGATTTCGAAATGGGTGGTTGAGTCATCTAAGGACAAACAGCAGCAACGTGATTTATTGCACTGGATTGCTGGTCTCGCCATTGAGTTTTTCCGAGAATTGCTGGCGCACCGCAATTCCCATGTTTTAACAACCGACCCCTGGCTGGCCGCAAATGTAGCGAGAACCATCAGCGAGTGGCAGGGAGATGACAGTTTGATTTGTGATGCAATTGACCGAACGATCGAATTTCAACATCATATAGACGCCAATTTGAGTTTGCCTAACAGCGTCGAACCCTGGTTGAGCGATCTCACTAAATTCGCTCAGGGCAAATTTGTGGTGCGGCAATTGAATTAATCGCCTCACCGGTTGCCCAAAAAAATAAAGGAAAGATGGATTGTCTCAACCAAAATCAAAATCAAAATGGAAGGGTCCTTCGGCTGCCAGTCAAATGCAGGCCAAGGCCGCCCAAGAATCATCGACTATCGAACAGAAAACTGGACCGCAATCCCGCAGGCCATTGATTTTGCTATTTCTCGCAATCACTATCGGGGGCAGCTTTTTAGCGATCTTTATGCGACCTGGTGGAAATCCCGAACGTTTTACCTATGAAGAGGTACAACGGTATCCTCACGATCCCAAAGCATTTACTCAAGGTTTGATCATTGAATCCGATGGGTCGGTGATTGAGAGTACGGGGCAATATGGTCGATCTGATATTCGCCGATACGACCTGAAGACCGGCAAAATCCGCCAACAGTTACCACTGCCGACCGACAAATTTGGAGAAGGGGTGACCCGTTGGCGCGATACGTATATTCAAGTCACGTGGAAAGAAAAAACTGCGTTTGTCTACGACCTTGATTTCAAGTTGATAAAGACATTGTCTTATGATTGGCATGGATGGGGACTGACGGCCAGCGACACGCAATTGATCATGAGCGATGGTACGGCCAGTCTAAGGTTTCTTAATCCCGAGACTTTGGCCGAAGAACGCGTGTTGCGGGTGATGAACGGTCGGCAACAAGTCAGTTTGTTGAACGAATTAGAATTGGTGAACAATAAATTATACGCCAATCAATGGAACACCGATTTTATCTACGAAATCGATATTCGTACGGGCAACGTCACCGCGATCATCGACTTGCAAGGTCTCTGGCCCCATCGCGAACGACCAACCGATGGCATTTTAAACGGAATCGCCGTCAACCCGCAAACGAAACAAATGGTTGTGACCGGCAAGTATTGTCCTTGGCTATTCGAAGTTAAACTCAAGCCCAAATAGTTTCACGTCCCAACACATTGGCAAGCCATGAACGCGGCGGAAATAATCTCGCGAAAACGGGACGGATTGGCGTTAACAGCGGCTGAAATAGAGTTCATGGTCGCTGGATTCGTCGATGGGCGAGTTGAGCGACCCCAAATGGCCGCTTGGGCCATGGCCGTATTGCTGCGCGATATGAACACCGATGAAATCGTCGCGCTAACCCAAGCCATGTTGTATTCGGGCCAAAGATTTCAATGGCCATCCGGTCGCCCCAAAGTCGACAAACATTCGACTGGCGGAATTGGCGACAAGATTTCAATTCCATTGGCGCCTTTATGGGGCGCCTGTGGACTCGATGTGCCGATGATCAGCGGACGCGGTTTGGGCGCAACCGGCGGAACCATTGATAAATTAGAGTCGATTGGCGGATATCGTACCCAGTTGTCGATGGATGAATTTCGTGAGCAAGTCAATTCGATGGGTGTCGTGATTGCTGCAGCCTCTGCGGAAATTGCTCCGGCCGACAAAGAACTCTATGCGCTGCGCGATGTAACGGGAACAGTGCCCGCCGTGCCGTTGATTACCGCAAGTATCTTGAGCAAAAAATTAGCAGAAGGTCTGGACGCATTGATCTTGGATGTCAAATGGGGCAATGGTGCGTTTATGAAAACATCTGCCGATGCAAAACGACTGGCGGAGTCGCTAGTGCGGGTGTCGGCCACGATGGGCGTACCCACCAAAGCGCTGGTCACCAACATGAATCAACCTTTGGGAAAAATGGTCGGGAATTGCGTCGAAATCGAAGAGTCCGAATCGATTCTGCGCGGAGCGGGGCCAAGCGATGTTCGCGAATTAACGTTGCGTTTGGCTGCCGAAGGTCTGCTATTGGGTGGCATCTCTCCCGACCTGCAGTCCGCGATTACTTTGGCCACCAACAAATTAGACGCCGGAGAAGCCTGGGAAAAGTATGAAGCCTGGATCCAATATCAGGGCGGAGATCGAAAACAAATTGTTTCTCGAGCTGCCGAATCCGTTTGGCGGGCCGACCGCAGCGGCTACTTGTCGACGATCGACACCGAACAACTGGGTTATGCAGTTATTGATCTGGGTGGAGGTCGCAGGCAGCAGGGGCAAGCAATCGATCACGGCGTAGGATTTGAAATTGAAGTGCGTCTAGGTGACCGGATCGAATCGGGCCAAGCATTGGCGAGAATTTTTTCGCGATCAGGGGTCGATTCGATCATTAAACGGCTGCAAGCCGCCTTTGTAATTAGTGAACAGCCGCCACAACTCGAACCTTTAGTGTTAGAAGAGTCCGGTTTATTCAAATTGGGGACATCGGCTGATGGCTGATTTAGCAGAGTTGGATTGGGATGTACTAAAACGGGCTGCTTTAGCCGTTCGCCAGCGCGCTTGGTGCCCGTACTCCAAATTTGCTGTGGGTGCGGCGGCAATGACTCATGGCGGCTCGATATATGCTGGCTGCAATGTCGAAAATGCCTCGTACGGTCTGAGTATTTGTGCAGAGCGTTCCGCTGTGGTTCAGGCCGTTGCATCTGGAGATCGGGAAATTCGTGCGATTGCCATTTGTGCGGAACCGTTGGCTTGGCCTTGCGGTGCCTGTCGGCAATTTATCGTTGAGTTTGGCGCCGACATTGAAATCAGAGCGTTTTCGCCCGTCGACATGGGACAAGTGGTTGGGTGTACGATTCGTGAGTTACTGCCGCATTTCTTTCGATTTCAGCCGCCTCTCACCTAACGAACGCGTTCGGCATAAGTCTGTGGTTTGGGATAGATTGACATGTCCCAATTTCGCCATTCTGATACAATGAATAGCGAACGCCGTGAGCTGCGATTTAATTTGGCTGCTCAAGAGCGAGTTGATGTAAATCCTTGACTTTGTGAGCATTTCAGAGAACACATGTCACGCAATAAAACTTCGATGCCTGGACCAACAGTCAGCAAGCGAGCCGAAAGCAAAACTAAAGTTTCGGCGAGCAACATCGCCAATGACGACCCGGGCAGCATCTTTCATTTCTTCGCTGACCGCGGAGCTCGAGAGACCTTTGAGTCAATTATCATTGCCGTTTTATTGGCTATTTTATTTCGCACGTTTCAGGTCGAGAATTACATTATTCCAACCGGTTCGATGGCTCCCGGTTTGATGGGGCATCACAACGACATCGTTTGCGAACAATGTCAATATCAATACCAGTCGAATGCTGGCTGTGAGGCTCCCACCAGCGGTTCCAACGACAAGGTGGTCAGTACCTATTGTCCGATTTGTCATTTTCAAACGAACTTACTGCCGCAGCGAAACGCCGATCATGGATCAAACCAAGGCGATCGAATTGCGGTCAATAAATATATCTATGACTTTACCGAACCGCGAAGATTTGATGTGATCGTCTTCAAGAACCCAACGAACGCCAAACAAAATTATATTAAGCGATTAGTTGGTTTACCGGGCGAATCGATTACCATCGAATGTGGTGATCTCTATCGCTTAACCAAAGCCGCTGACGGCAATTACCAACGCCAGATTATTTATAAGCCGTCCGATAAATTACAGGCCATGTTGCAATTGGTCGACGACACCGATCATATTGCCGAAGCGTTGCATGAAGTACAGTGGCCGCTGCGTTGGCAACATTGGGATCGACAAACAAACCCAACTTGGTCCACGGTCCTGTCGAATCGTAAACCCGTTTATCAATTGGCCGCCAAAGATTCAGGCGAGCATCAATGGTTGGCTTACCGCCATTTAGAACCCGAGGCGAGCGATTGGGATTTGCGAATGGAAAAGCTGGAAGTTCCGCTGGCGATCAAGGAATTCAATGGAAAATTAATCACAGACTACTATGCCTATAATTCGTTCAAGATTAGGCCTCCAAACAGTGCTGTCGACTATAACCCACAGGGTTCGAGCCCCGAAGAAAATGGCTTGCACTGGGTTGGTGATTTAGCTTTGGAAGCTTGGTTCAATGTTACCAGCAACACGGGCGAATTAATTTTGGAATTAATTGAAGCTGGAACCCGTTTTCATTGCGTAATTGATGTCGCCGCCGGAACAGCTAAATGGCAATGTGCCGATCCTGCAATTCAATTTTTGGATGAGTCAGGTAATCCGGCAGTACCAAGTGCATTTAAATTGCCGCAAAGTGGAGCGGGGGATTGGCATTTACAGTTCGCCCATTGTGATAACCGTTTGTACTTGTGGGTGAACGGCAAATCGATTGACACGGAGATAAGTTCCTATCAGCGGAGTGGTCCGTTGTATCCTAGTTGGACGGCTGATGATTGGGGTGATTTGCAACCCGCCGCGATTGGTGGAAAGCAGATCGATATGGCTGTGCGGCGATTGAAATTGCATCGTGATGTCTATTACACGTCGATTCGCGGCGGCAGCTCCAATGTTAGTACTTATAATGAATACGGATACCCGGTCGGTCGGATTCGCGAAGTGTTGCGAAATCCCAAGTCTTGGTCAACCTCTCGCGGACAAAATCTGTTTGATGCTCGCTTGCGACCGGGACCGCCTATGTTTGAAGTGGCGGAAGACGGTTATATGCCTTGCGGAGACAATAGTCCGTCGAGTTTGGATTCACGTGTGTGGGACAATCCCCCGTTTGTGCGTCGTGAAATGTTGATTGGTCGGGCGATGTTTGTTTATTGGCCCCATTCTTTAAACCGACCCGTCAAATACTTCCCCAATTTCACCAAAATGCGTTCGATACGTTAGCCAAGTCGCGAGTAGTGGAATAGCCCCGATTTAGCTTGCCGCGGTTATAATTGCGTGGCAGAAAAGTTGATAACAATCGCGTTGATTGACTGGAATCCTCAAGACCGCTTGGTACAGGTCAGGATTGGCACGTTGTGGTCTGGCAATTGTGGCGCGAGGCCTTAAATTATTACGTATTCCACCATCACGCCTAATTGAGAAAGATTATGAGCAACCCTGAATCCTTGCAAGAATCCGCCGAGTTGTTTCGTCAGCGTTATCAAACGGTCAAGCAAGAGATTGGCAAAGTGATTGTCGGTCATGACGAAATCGTGCATGGTGTCTTGACCTGCCTGATGATTGGCGGGCACTGCCTGCTGGAAGGAGCTCCGGGCCTAGGAAAGACGTTGTTGGTGCGAACACTTGCCGATGCGCTCGATCTGCAGTTCAATCGAATTCAATTTACGCCCGATCTTATGCCATCCGATATTTTGGGAACAAATTTGGTGATGGAAACACCCGAAGGCAAACGCGTTTTTGAATTCCAGAAGGGTCCAATCTTTACCCAGATTTGTTTGGCTGACGAGATCAACCGGGCAACGCCCAAAACGCAATCGGCCATGTTGGAAACGATGCAGGAAGGCACGGTTACAGTGGCCGGCACCCGATACGAATTGAAGAAACCGTTTTTTGTTTTGGCCACGCAAAACCCCATTGAGCAAGAAGGAACCTATCCGTTGCCTGAAGCGCAACTCGATCGATTCTTGTTCAAATTGATCGTCGATTACTCGAGTCGCGATGAATTGGCGACAATCATAGATCGCACCACCAAGGGTATCTCGGTCAAATCGGAAAAGGTGATGGATGGCACCGAGATTATCAAATGGCAAGCCTTAATTCGCCAAGTGGTGTTGGCAGATCATCTGCGCGATTATATCGTTCGTTTGATATTGGCCACACATCCTGGCGGACCTCAGGCCGTTGCAATTGCCAATCAATATTTGCGCTGGGGAAGTAGTCCCCGCGGTGCCCAAACGGTGGCGTTGGCCGCAAAGGTTCGCGCACTGCTGGAAGGCCGATTTAACGTTAGTTTTGAAGACGTGCGCCGCGCTTACCTCCCTGCTCTCCGACATCGCGTGATCTTAAACTTCGAAGCCTTGGCCGAAGGGGTCTCGACCGATCAAGTCTTGCTCGAAGTCCTCAATCAAGTTTCCCAAAAGGCGGATGACTAAATGAAACCGGCGGACCAGCCCGTATTATTGACGCCCGACATGTTGAATCAGCTCGAGCGAATGGAGTTGGTCAGCCGCAAAATTTTTCGCGGGCGAATGAAAGGCGAACGTCGAAGTAAACGCAAAGGCCAAAGTGTTGAGTTTGCGGATTACCGAAATTACGTGCCAGGTGACGATCTGCGGTTTATCGATTGGAACTTGTTTGCCCGACTCGATAAGCTATTTCTTAAACTCTTCTTGGAAGAAGAAGATTTGCATTTTTATGCATTAATTGACTGCAGCAAAAGCATGGAGTTTGGTTCGCCCAGTAAATTCTGGTACGCCAAACAACTGGCTGCGGCATTGGGTTATATCGGTTTATGCCGCTCAGATCGGATTCGAATTGAACCACTCGGGACACCGCTCGCTATGCAAGCTCCTGTGCTGCGAGGTAAACAAAGTTTGTGGCGGATGCTCGATTTTGTCGGCAAGTTACCCAGCGATGGCAATCAAAGCCTGGAGACAAGTATTAAGTCGTTTTGTCTTCGCAATCAAGGCAAAGGGATTTTAGTGTTGATCACCGATCTGATGGATAAGTCGGGCTATGAACAAGCGCTGAAATACTTGATTAGTCGCGACCTCGATATTTATTTGATCCACGTTTTATCACAAGAAGAAATCGACCCGGACCTTAAAGGTGATTTGAAACTGCTCGATGCAGAGGACCAGGATATCGCTGAAGTCAGCGTAAGCCAGCGATTGCTTGACCGCTATCGCCACACGCTGGCTCGGTTCATCGAAGGCGCCAAAGAGTTTTGTAGCAAACGCAATATCATGTACATGATGACCAGCACTGATCGACCCGTCGACAGGTTGATCTCGCGTTATTTGCGACAGCGAGGATTGGTGCGATGAGCTGGATGAACGCGTTGTTATGGTGGCAGTGGTTGGTATTGGCTGTAGTGCCACCGCTGATCGTCTTGCTGTACTTTTTGAAATTGCGACGCCAACCCTTGGTTGTTCCCAGCACATTTTTGTGGACCAAGACGATTGAGGATATGCACGTCAACAGCCTGTGGCAACGATTGCGACAGAACTTATTGCTGTTTCTTCAACTGCTCCTGGTTCTGCTGTTGATGTTGGCTTGCTTGCGACCGGGGTGCCAAGGCGTTGAACTTCAAGGTGATCGGTTTGTATTTCTAATCGATCAATCCGCCAGTATGTCCGCTCGAGATTTGGGTGACCGCACGCGCTTGGAGGAAGCCAAGTTGCAAGTTCAACAAACCATTAAACGGATGAAACCACGCGACGTCGCGATGTTAATTAGTTTTTCCGATCGCGCCGAAGTGGTGCAGTCATTTACGTCGGATCAAAACCTGTTGCAGCGAAAATTGGCCGACGTCAAACAAACACAATATAAATCGGATATCAGCGAAGCGTTATTGGCAGCGTCCGGTTTAGCCAACCCTGGTCGGACTGCGACCGAGGCGAGCGATGTCCAAGTGGCCGATTCATTGCCGGCGACGTTGATGATTTACAGTGATGGAGCCGTGTTGCTTGCTCAAGAAATTCTGTTGGGTAACCTGACGCCGCAGTATTTTCCGATCGGAAGCCCGGAAACTCCCAATAATGTGGGAATCGTGGCTTTTGCTATCGACGACGAAGGAGTGGCCGATGGCAAACTAGAGGCCTATGCACAACTGCAAAATTCGATCGATATGGATCGTCAGGTGCAATTATCGCTCACGGTTGATGGCAACCTATTGGATGCAAAGACCAGTCCGCTGCTCAAGGCCGGTGCAACGGCCGGTTTAAGTTTTGACCTCAGCCGTTTGTTAGGCAATATCACTCAGCCGCAACGCATTAAATTGTCGATTGAAGAATCGGATTGTTATACCTTGGATAACTCGGTTGAGATCGTACTCAATCCGCCCCGGCCACGCAACGTATTGGTTGTAACCCCCGGCAATGATTACTTGCAATTGGCCTTGCAAACAGAACAGATCGCTAGAATTGCCAAGGTCGAAGTGCGTGGCCGCGATTTTCTGTCGACTCCAGAGTATTCGGAGCGCAGCAATTTAGGCGGCTATGATTTGGTGATTTTTGATCAATGCCAACCGGCGGTGATGCCGCAATGCAACACCGTATTTTTGGGTTCGATTCCCAACGACCCCACGTGGGCCTGGGGCGAGCCCGTTTTTCCAACCGCGATTATCGACTTCGATCGGTCGCACCCGGTGATGTTTGGAGTTCAACTAACACAAGTCATGATTATCGAGGGCCGACCTTTGACGGGACCCAAAGGCGTCCAGTCATTGCTCGAAGCAACCTATGGTTCCATCATGGCGATCGCACCGCGGTCCGGATTTGAAGATCTTGTGATCTCTTTCCCGCTGATGTCGGCTGATGAACAGGGTAATCCAACCATCAATTCCAACTGGCCCAGTCAGTTGAGTTTCCCCTTATTTGTTAGCAACGTCATTCAAGTACTGGGGGGCGGCTCGCGTTTGTTGGCCGCTCAAAATGTAAGTCCCGGCGAAGTTACTCGATTGCCGATGCCCCAAACCGTAATGCAAGTACAATTGAAACCTCCCCAAGGAAATCGACTGTTGATCCAGCGGACGCCGAGCAATGAGTTTGTATTTTCGCAAACCGACCAAGTTGGCGTCTATGAAGCCCGACCCAGTGATGCTGACGACGCCCTGCCAGTGCTATTCGCCGTAAATCTGATGGATCCGCGCGAAAGTGACTTGTTGGTTCGAGAACAACTGAAATTGGGAGACGAGCAAGTCGCTGGGGATCGATCTGTTCAACCGGCACGACAAGAATATTGGAAATGGCTGGTTATGGCAGGACTGGTTGTACTGGTCGTCGAATGGCTGATCTACAACCGCAGAGTGTTACTGTAAGACTAACAGTAACACTGGACAACACACTCTCGATCGCGAGTCACGCAGCGATTTTACGCAGCGATTTTCACGTAGACGTTGCCGTCGACTACTGAGCATTCATGTACGATTGTGGGTTCAGTTGCCGGCATGCACATCGCTTGGCCCGTACGAATATCAAAACGAGCTCCGTGGCGAGGACAGGCGATTTCAAATCCGCATTGTTCTCCATCCGCCAGCGAACCACCGTCATGGGTGCAGACGTCATCGATGCAAAAAAATTGGTCGCCGATTCGGAATAGAATCACGAGCCGGTCGCCGACTTCCAGTAGTTCTTTTTCGCCATCAGCTAGATCAGCAACTCTAGTTGCAAATTGGTAGCCCGGGGGAGTTGTCATCGGCATTGGTTCCAAGAGGTTGCGATCGATTGCGCGTTGTCTGATTCGAATTGATTAATCATATTCACGGACGCGGCGAGCGATGGCCAGCCCCAAAGCTTCACGCACTGAATCGATCGTAATGCGATCAAAGACTTGTTGGAAGAAACCCGTGACGATCATTTGAATGGCTTCTTGCCGCGTGAAACCTCGAGCTTGTGTGTAAAAGATCAATTCTTCGTCGACTCGCCCACTCGTGCTGCCGTGAGTACAACGGACATCATCGGCTTCGATTTCTAGGCCAGGAATTGAATCTGCTCGCGCTAAACCAGACAAAAGTAAATTGTCATTGCGTTGATAGCCATCGGTCTTTTGTGCCGCAGGATCAACTTTGATCATTCCTCGCCAGACCGTGCGGGCTTCATCTTGCAATGCGGCTTTATACAAAAAATCACTGCGGCAATGAGCGGCGCGGTGATGTTGAAGCGTGTGATATGACAGATGTTGTTTGCCCTCAGCGAACAATACGCCATTGACTTGCGAACTGCCGCCCTCACCGACTAACTCGACATGCTGATTGATTTTTGTAAGTCGCGAACCCAAACCGGCGACCGTCCATTGCAGGGTGCTGTCGCGCCCAACAACCGCTTTTTTGTGGCCAAAGTGGTACACTCCTTTGCCCCAGTCTTGCAGGCTTACCAATCGCAAATGAGCTTGATTTCCGATAATTACCTCGGTAGCGCCACAGTGAAAGCCCGGCGCTGTGAGATCGGTGCTGGCGGTCTCGGTTAAAACGGTTGCCTCAGCACCGTCCTCCAAAACCACCAGCAGGTGCGATAGATCGGCATGGCCTGGGGTCAAGGCATTAAGTACATGCAGCGGTAATTCGATGGTCTGGCCGCGTGGAATGTAGAGCACGGTTCCCGAAGACCAAAAGGCAGCATGCAAGGCTGCAAATCGATCGTAGTCGCGGCGAAATGCCCGCGTCATAAAGTGAGGCCGCAATAGCGATTCGTGTTGTTTCAAAAGCTGGTTGAGTGGGCCGAACAGGATACCTTTTTGGGCCAATTCAGAGTTCAAATTGCCATCGCGGTGAAAACCATCGACGGAAATTTGATGTCCCGCGAGCGTTACATTATTGGCCAATTGAGATGGCGGGACTGCAGAATCGGGCGTGGGCGCCAATTGAAACTTATCGAGTTTAAACAGGCGAACATCCGTACGCATCCATTCTTCGTCTTTTTGCGATGGCCATGCCATGCCACGGAAAACTTCCCAAGCCTCCCGTCGCTGGTCGCTTACCCAACCGGGTTCGTCGCTCATTTCGATCAAGCTGTCCAAGCCGATATCGGAAAAGTCCACAAGGTAACTGGTTGGTGTTAATCCCATCGTCGATCGTTCTATCGTATTTCAGTTTAATGAATAATTGTGTGTCAACAACGATTGCCGTAATGCTGGCGGTCATGCGCGGATATCGCAAATCGCGTAGATTTCCAATCGCAAAAGCGGCGATGACCCTTGGGCAAATCCGACCGTTTGAACGGATCGGATTTGATTTAGCCTACGGACCCTTCCATTTGCAATTGAATCAGCCGGTTTAGTTCGACCGCATATTCCATGGGCAATTCCTTGACCAATGGTTCGATAAAGCCATTGACGATCATCGTACTGGCTTCGGCCTCACTGAGTCCGCGGCTCATTAAGTAAAACAATTGCTCCTCGCCGATCCGCGAAACGCTGGCCTCATGACCAATCGAAACGTCTTGTTCCATGATTTCGATGTAGGGGTAGGTATCACTGCGGCTAATGGGGTCGAGGATCAACGCGTCGCAAACTACATTGCATTTGGAGTTCACTGCGCCCTTTTCGACACGAGCCAATCCGCGATAGCTACTGCGACCGCCATTTTTCGAAATCGATTTGGAAATAATTTGGCCGGTTGTATTTGGAGCGCAATGTACAAGTTTTGCGCCGGCATCTTGATGCTGGCCGCGATTGGCAAATGCAATCGACAGAATTTCGCCACGGGCGCCGGGTTCCATCATATAAACGGCTGGGTATTTCATTGTCAGGTGGCTGCCCAAATTTCCATCAACCCATTCCATCACCGCGTCGCGATAGGCAAAGGCACGTTTGGTAACCAGATTATAAATGTTGTTCGCCCAGTTCTGAATGGTCGTGTAGCGACAGCGACCATTGCGTTTGACGATCACTTCGACTACCGCTGAGTGCAGACTTTCGCTGGAGTACATGGGAGCCGTACAGCCCTCGACGTAGTGAACTTGGGCTCCTTCGTCGACGATGATCAAAGTGCGTTCAAACTGCCCCATGTTTTCCGCGTTAATCCGAAAATAGGCTTGCAACGGAAATTCGATCTTCACACCTTTGGGCACATAAATGAACGACCCACCTGACCAAACTGCCGAGTTCAACGCGGCAAATTTGTTATCGCTGGGGGGAATGATCTTGCCAAAATACTCTCGCAATAAATCGCTGTGTTCGCGAACTGCGGTGTCCGTATCGGTAAATAGTACACCTTTGGCTGTCAGATCTTCTTTCAGCGAACCGTAGATTACTTCGCTCTCAAATTGCGCCTTGACGCCAGCTAAAAACTGACGTTCAGCCTGCGGGATGCCCAGTTTTTCAAAGGTTTCTTTGATTTCTTCGGGGACATCATCCCAAGACTTGCCCTGTTCGTTGGTCGGTTTCAAGTAGTAGTAGATATCTTGAAAATTGATATTGATCGCCCCGCCCCAACGCGGCATCGGCTTTGAATTAAAAATCTCGAGCGACTTGAGGCGGAAATCTCGCATCCAAGTTGGCTCGTTTTTCATTTCAGAAATTTCAGCAACGATCTCCGCATCAAGCCCCTTGCGCGACTTAAATATTGCCGTCGTTTCCGTGCGAAAATCATATTTGTTGATTTCGCCGATCGAATCGGATTCGTTGGTGACTAGATCAGTTGCCATTGTCGTACCCATCCAAAATCGTTAACTAAATGTATTCTTAATCAAGCCGCAAAAACCAAAACGTTGAGCATTGGGTTTAGCGAGCTGCCGTCAATTCGCTGGCGGGTTTATTGGGGATCAGCGACGATTCGGCGGGCTCTTGAGAATCGTTAATCGCAGCCGCTTCTGGGTGCTCGCGACGAATTCGTTCGTACCCGCGTGTATGCAGTTCGTCAGCCAATTCGCGACCACCGGTCTCCACAATCCGTCCACCAAGAATCACATGTGTAAAGTCCGGTGGATTGTGTTCCAACAATTTGTCGTGGTGTGTGATAATCAAAAGGCCCATTTTAGCGCCACCAATTTCTGCAATACTCTGACTGGCCAAACGCACGGCGTCGGCATCCAGTCCACTATCTGTCTCGTCAAGAATTGCAAATCGCGGCTGTAACATTGCCAGTTGCAAAATCTCCGCGCGTTTCATTTCACCGCCCGAGAATCCATCATTGACATAACGCCGAGCAAACTCGGTGTCCATTTTCAATTGACCCATTTTGGCTTTGAGCTCTTGACGAAATTCCCGCATCGGAATCAACTCTTCACCTTCTTTGCGATCGGGCTGGCGAACATTGGTCGTGGCATGTCGCAAAAAGTCTGCTAATTTGACGCCCGGAATCGCAATCGGACGTTGAAAAGCCATGAACAACCCGGCACGAGCCCGCTGGTCGGTTTCCATTTCCAGAATACTGCTGCCGTCCAATAAAATATCACCATGCGTAATTTCGTAATTGGGGTGACCCATGATCACCAATCCCAACGTACTTTTCCCCGAGCCGTTTGGACCCATTAGGGCATGCGTTTCACCACGTCGGATCGTGAGGTTCACTCCCCGCAAAATGGGCTTACCTTCAATCGCAACATGCAGATCTTTGATTTCTAATACTTCATTCATCGACAACACTACCTGTAATTAATATTCCAAACTCAAAGTCAGCCAATTTTTAGGGCTGAACAGTGTCCCTTGTTGACTAAAGGTTTACCAATTCTTTGTCTGCCAAATCGATCGCCAATTCATAGGTGCAGCATCCCGTTGCGGAATCACAACGACACTCGCGTAACCGAATGGGTACCCCCGCCATCGCTGTTAACATTTTTGTTTCGATTTCACAAATGCCATGATCTTCACGCGACAAATCCGGATAAGGACATCCGTTAAATTGCAATACGGGCAAACTGGCGTTGTCTGTCTTTTCTAGTGAAACTGGCAATTGGTTTGCTCGCAATTTTTGAACCACGGAGGCCAACCGTTGGGCTGGCTCGCCGTCGGCGGTCACTCCTCCATAGAGGTCCGCCAGCCGCCCGGCAATCCGTTGCATCATGGATGTTCGCAGTTGCGAATCTTCAATCTGTTTGATTTCTTGCCATAACACGCCCGCCAGATCCGACAAATTGTTGCCCAGCATCCGTTGCCCACGATCGGTCAAAGCAAACCGATAACCGGGGCGACCTCGGGCCGACTTTTCTTCGCGACGTTCCACCCATTGCTTGACCAACAGTCGATCCATCCGCTGCCTTACTGCCGTCGTCGTAACGCCCAATTTGTTCACCAAGTCGGAAATCCCCAACGACTCGAACTGTCGAAGCAATTCGAGGACTTTCAGATCGGAATTTTCAACTAAAGGTGTCATAACTGAAATCGATACACTCTCGTGCTCAAGGCAAACCTAGGTAACGCCACAGTTTAAACCGCGTAAGAATTGACCCGAACAACCGGCTTTTACTTATTTCTACAGATTAAACTGTTTTTAATCAAGGGCCGACGCTAGCGAAGGGGGTTTTCGCATGGAAATATGCTGGAGAGTTTAAAAAATAAGTGTCTTATTTGCGTTGGTCGAGTATTCGACGCGTTAGTTGGTTCGAATCGGTCGAATTCAGAGAGACCGCTGGAAGTTAGTTTTAATATGCGAAACCAGCACCCGGGATCGGGGGGTATTATCGAACAGTCCGTGGCGACGATCTGCACGCCGCCAGAGATCGAGAATCATAAATTATCTGGGACTTTTCGACTCGACAATTGAAATATCAAGCGATTTTAGCAACCGAATTGTGGTGGGTAACCGGTGGATAAACGACCCGATGACAAAAATGGCGTCGTCGAAGTACAAATTGTTGAAACCCCATTGGGCGGTGAGTCCGGTACGAGCCGATCGGCCCAATCCGACGTGGGGCGAGGCTTACCTACAGCAATTTTTCCGATTGCCGAGTTAATAACGAATGGACGGAGATCGTCGGCCGCGGAAACCAGTGCACAGCAGACCGTTGAGCCCCCGTTTGTAGCCGCCCTCGCCCTGGAGGATCGCTCTATCGCAGTTACCCCGAGTCTCTCGGATTCATGGGTTAGTAATTCGGTTGACAACGTTGCCCACGACGGCTTTCAAAGTTGGCTGATGCGGTTTTTATTGGCGGTTCGGCGATTGATGGAGTGGTGTTTTGGTTGCGTGTCGATTGTTGTTGTATTGGCGATATTGGCAAACATTCCCATTCTGCAGTTCTTAAGTTTTGGTTACTTACTTGAAACCAGCGGTCGCATCGGGCGAACCGGAAAATGGTGGAGTGGAGTGATGTTGGCCAATGCAGCATCGCGAATCGGTCGATTCTTGTTGGGGACTTGGTTATGCATGTGGCCGGCGCGATTAGTTTCTGACATTTGGTATTCCTCGCATTTGATCGAACCCAATAGCAGTCAAACTCAGATGCTATTTGTCGTGGAGTGGATTTTGGTGGTCGGCACGTTTTGTCACGTGTTGGCAGCCGGATTGTGCGGTGGCAAACTGAGACATTTTTTATGGCCATTGGTGGCTCCATTTTCGCTGGCTGTTTGGATGACGCGACGGTTATTGAGGATTCGGTGGATTCATCGCGGTTTGCAAGCGACGGTTGGTCAAGTTGCGCCCAAGTTATTAGCGGACATAGTGCGAGTTGAGCCGTTGGCTGAGTGGTTTTTACCGGCGATCGTCTGGCGGCAACTTACGACGGGGCGAATCTGGCGGGAGCCACAACAATATTTTTGGAATTACATCGAGTCGCTACAGCTCAAATATTATTTTTTGTTAGGTGCAAAAGGGTTTATCGGATCGTTGATCTGGCTAATCGTACCGACAGCACTATTGATACGCGCGACGTTGAACGACGATGCAATTGCTGTGGCCTCAGGATTATTGGGCGCTGTGCTGGCCACCATTGTCTTTAGCGTTTTACCTGTATTGCAATCGCATTTTGCCGCACAGCAACGGTTGTCGGCCTTTATTGAATTGGGCCAGGTTTGGCGGCAATGGCGACGAGCGCCTTTATGGCATTTGCTCAGTGTACTGTTACTGCTGATCTTAGCCTTGCCGCTATTCTTGCTTAAGATCGAGGAGATTCCACGCGAGTTGTTGTGGATGTTGAGCGTTGTGTTTATTGTCTTTAGTTGGCCCAGCCGATTTCTTTTGGGTTGGGCCTATTATCGCGGGAGACAGCGAGAGCGGCCACGGGCTTGGTGGTGGGCATTGCCCGTGGCGAGTCTCGTGATGCCGTTGGCGATGATGTTTGTTGTGATCATGTTCTTCACGCGATACACGAGTTGGAATGGATCGTGGAGCATGTTAGAGAATCACGTTTTCTTGTTACCCGCCCCGTTTTGGTTGTCGTTTATTTAACGAGTTTTAACGAGTTCTATCGATGTCGTGGGCTGTACGATTTAGGGTCTGACGGCTCAGTTAGCGGCGCTGGAATCGGGTTTGGTCGATTCGGCATCGAGTACTCGCTGGATGATTCGCGCCCGCAATAATTCGCCGTGAAACTGGGGTGAGTCGCTAGACTTATATAATGTCAACGCGGCATCGAGATCGCCAGCAATTTCGTGAGTGCGCGCCCACAGATATTGAACTCCCGCTTTCCAACGATCGCTTCCCTTTTGATCGATAATTCGTCGCAGCCAGTTTCCGGCGGTACCGATATTGCCATTGTCAAAATGAACTTGGGACAAGAACAGCCCCATATCTTCGCGGACCAAATACATTTGTTGTTGAACCGAGCGGACTCGCTCGTTAAAAACAGCAGCGGCTTGGTCGGCTGATTGCAAAATCCCTAAACGAGTAAGTAGCGGTTTATTAAAGCTCAATTCCTCAATGGTCTTATCGGTATACATTAAATTGTAAAACGACTCGACGGCATTTGGGATTCGGCTGTTCTTTTCTGATTTGAATTTGCCCAGCAGGAATAGGTTGCGTGCGTTTCGATAAGGTCCAAACAGATCAATATATTGGTAATTGGAATAGTACCAGCTTAGCTTGGCAGCCATGTCCGTATCCGTACCGGCTTGGGCGAGGGAGTTTTGCATGGCTTCCCGAAAAGCATGTGTTTTGAATTCGATGTCCCAGAGTTGAGTCGGCAATTTCGTGGTTGAGGCAATTTGTTCGTTGATCGTCGTGGGATTAAAAGCAATCCGTAGTTTCTGATCGCCCACCAAACGTTCTTCGAGAAATTTCATTCGACGCGAGCTGGATTCGGGCGAAGTGTAGATCAAAGCGGAAAGTTGATCGAGGTCAGCGGCGGTGAGCCAATATTTTGAGTCGTCGCGACTGGTTTCGGCGACCGTTAGATTCAATTGTTCCAACCATTCGGGGTGTTCACGCAATTCCCGCAGAGTGGCAACGCGACCTTGGCCTGGAACTGGGACGCCTAATCCCAAATTTGTATCGAACAAATAAAAGTCTTGGCCGATCAAGACACCGACCGCCCAGGGATTTTCGCCCGACGACACCATCGCGGCGGGCAAGTCAATTTGTTCGCATAACCCCAAGAAAATCTTGGCCCGATCAACATAATCGCCTTTGCCATACAACAACGTTTGCCAGACTTGTTTGGTATAACCCAGTCCACGGATTCCCGCGCGCGCCGGTTCGGATTGATCGGCAATCAGTGGTTCTGCTGGGTTTTCTTCGGTTCCCGACTCCGGTGGTAGTTCCAGTTGAATACTGCGAATTACCCAGTCAAATAACAACAGACTTTTGGTCAGCAACTCCACCGACTCAGCGGATAAATCGGGATGAACTTTTTGAACAAGGTCATTCAAACTCAACGACTCAACCTTCGCACCCTCTTCGGGGGTGGAGTTAGCGATGAGGATTAGGCGATAGAGTTCCAGATTTTGGGGCGTCGCCGAATCGATGGTACGTTTTGCAATGCTGTTCAACCAATATTTTTCGCGAAGATAGTGGGCGTCGGAGCCAACAAAGCTCAATTCGTTGTACCGGGCAATCGCCGGTAAGTCATTAAAGTCATTTAGCCATTGAGTCAACTTTGCGTTATCGATTGAAAATGGTGTTTCTCCGGCTTTCGCTTGTTCGGAGAGCGCGCCCAGCCAGCGGTTGAGACCTTGAGTGACCTTTTGTTCGAACTCGCGAAACTCGTAACTTTGAGTGCTTAGGACCAAGTCCATCGCGCGTTGTTGGTCGTCGATTTGTAGTGTGCTATTTTTGGCATCTGCCAAATCGATAAAAGGATCTGGCGGCGGTTGGCAACCTGGAACTTGGATTAACAAAACGAGAGCCAGCATGGCCAGGACAAATGTTTGTTTCGTTTTATTGTTTATGTTTTCAGAGATCATTGTTTGTGGCTTGCGAAAAATAAATGTTCCTGCGATCTAACCTTTATTATTGGGTTAGACTTAGGTCTATCGATAATATTCGATTGAGTTTGATCCGGAATTCTTTCACTAGAATTCTCTTATTGTAACGATTGTTGGCCAATCGTGGCGGCCACGATTAACCTTTGAATACGGGTAACCTTTGAATACGGGAAAATCTAACCTGCATCGCGTGCGATAGCGTGTATTGCCTGTAGTTTCTTCATTAAATTTTCCATTTCCGCCAGCGGCACCATATTAGGGCCGTCGCTGGGCGACTGGTCGGGATTGGGATGAGTTTCGATGAACACGCCATCGCAACCACTGGCAACGGCCGCGGCGGCTAATATAGGAACCAGATGACGCTCGCCTCCCGTTTTGCCCCCTGCAGCACTTGGTTGCTGGACGCTATGAGTGGCATCAAAAAACACCGGCGCCCCGGTTTTCTGCATTTCGGGAATTGCTCGCATATCGTTAACCAGTCGCCCGTAACCAAAAAAAGTGCCGCGTTCCGTCAACAGGACTCGTGAACAGCCCGTGGCATTGAGTTTCGCGACGACATGTTGCATGTCCCATGGTGCCATGAATTGTCCTTTTTTGACATTCACGGTTCGCCCGGTTTGTGCTGCGGCAACCAATAAATCGGTCTGCCTAGCGAGAAACGCTGGGATCTGCAATACCTCACAGACTTGACTGACCGGCAGCGCCTGATTTGTTTCGTGAATATCCGTGGTCACCGGCACGCCGAGTTGTCGAGAAACCTGTTCCAGCACCCGCAGGCCTTCGTCAATCCCTAATCCTCGATACGAATCAAAACTAGTTCGGTTCGCTTTGTCGAATGATGCTTTGAATATCAGGGGCAAATCGAGTTGTTGACACAATCGTGTCAAGGATTCACCAATCCGCAAGGTGAGCTCGAGAGTTTCAATCACGCAGGGGCCAGCAATAACGCCCAGCTTTTGACCGCAACCAATCAGGTGCCCGCCAACCAGAACAGGATTTTCAGTGGTATTGGCAGTTGCGGTCATTTAACAACAGGCTCCATGGATTCCAAGCAACATCGTTTTTTGCAGAACTTAGTCCCAAAATATACCGGTTTCTCAGCAGTCGCTCCATAGCGGCAAAAAATTGCGGGAAAAACACAACATCTCTGTTACAAACAACATTTGTTTGGCCGGAGCAATTTGGGAATTTTCGATTCCGTTGAGCGGGAATTTTTCGGATTTCGCAACCCGTTTAAGGAAGATGATTCGAATCGGCCAGGAATTTGACCGAGAACGGCGGCACAATCGTTTTTCGAATTCTTGCTGTCTCGTCCCATCTCATTTCCTATGAAATCAATTGGAATTTGCATCGAATTCGGCGGGGACCAGTAATTTCACTCGGCCCGGCACCGAGGTTAATTTAACAGGCAATTCACCTCCGGGATCACCGTCTAACTGGTATGCAACCGGTTGATCATCAAACGATGAAATTAAAATTGACTGGGCCTGAGCGTACATGCAATCGTTGGAATGAGTATGGCGTCGCAGGACAATATTCATCAGGTAAATCAGACCGCGGGCCAAGGAGCCATGGCGAAACGTTCGCAAATCGAGTTTGCCGTCGAATGCATTGGCTTCCGGAACGATTGGCAAATTCATGGCATAACGCGGGACATTAAATACAAAAGCCCAACAGGGGTGTTCGGCCAATGGTTTACCATCGACGGCGATCTGCAGTTTGGGGTATCGATAACCGAACACCGAATCCCACAAGGGACGAGCATACGACCCTCGCCAGATATTGCCGGTTCGTCGCGCAGCAAGTCGGCGCACGACATCGGCATCCAACCCACAACTGGCCATAACCAAAAATAACGTCCCATTGGCGTCGCCGGCATCCATTTCAACCAGTCGATGCTGCCGAATAATGTCCACTGTTTGGCCTACATCGCCAGTGATCCCCAGATATTTTGCCAAGAGGTTCTCCGTGCCCAGTGGAAACACAGTAAACGGAGTGGGTGCGGGTAACCGATTGGCGAGTAAGCCAACAGTTCCATCACCTCCGGCGGCCACCACGGTGTGCAATTTTTTTGCAGCTAACGAATCTGTCACTCGATGGGTCAATTGATCGAGATCGGATATTACCTCAACGACAAACGGATAGGGACTTAACGATTGAGTCAGTCGTTGCACTAACGCTTGCCGTTGACCGGTTCCGGATTTTGGATTGAGAGCAACGATGACTTCGCGCGGTCGTTGATTGGTCGGCGTGTCAGTGTGGATCATTGCACCAAGGGTTCAATTGTGTGAAGGCTACTGGCGACTGGCAGCCGGTGTCGACTGTGGAGCCTGTTTCCAAAGCCACCATGCCAGCAGGGCAAATAATACGATGCCGGATAGATTAACAACCACACCAATATTACGGCCGCCCAAGTTGGGGGCAATAAGCAATAGGCTGGAAATCAAAAACAAAATACGAAGCGACCAATCGAGAGGCCTGCGGAAAAAACCTTGGAGCGCCGCTGCCAATGCGATTAGGCCGACGATGGCAGCGATTAATCCGACCACCAAATAGGGAATATCCAAACTGCGCAGTGGTCCGCCATCGGGTGCGATCAACAATAACACCGGCCGGTACACAAACATAAAGGGTAAAGTAAACCCGACCAATGCCAATCGAAACGCGGACCAACTGGCCAGCATCGGATTGGCACCGGCAATGGACGCCGCCGCGTACGCCGCCAGCGCCACGGGAGGTGTTACCATCGACATCATGCCGAAGTAAAAAATAAACATATGGGCCGCAAGACCTGGAACGCCGAGATTTTCCAGCAACGAACCCATAATTGTGGCGATCAGCAAATAACAAACGACCGAGGGCACGCCCATGCCTAACACAATTGAGCTGACCATGATTCCGCACAGCGCCAAAAAAAGACTTTGATCGACCACGCTGCGCATGGCCGAGCTGAAATCGTTAGCAATTCCTGATTGCTGGACAACGCCAATAATGATTCCCACACAAGCGGCTGCTGTAATCAGCGGAATACCATTGCGAATTGATTTGCGCATGGCGTCGTACATTTCGCCTCGCCACTGAGGATGGATCAGCGCAAACGCGATCAGCGCGGACATCGCCAGCATTGCCGAATTTAGAATCGCTTCAAATTGCCGACCGCGGCTGGCGGATAAATCAAAAAAGTCGGTTTGAGTGCGCAGATACCATTGATGGCCAATTGCAACGGCAAGAAACAATACCGTTCCGAGTAACCGCGTGGGTATCGTCAATGGCATTTGCTTGCGCCATAAAACCAGCAACATGATCAATACTGTCGCGCCTGTCACGGCTCGAAAAGGTGAAACACCCATGATCAACAATGAAATCAAAGAGCCCAATCCAGCAAAAAAGACTAGGCCCTCGTATCGAATTAACGATTTTTGACCCGAGGGATCCAGTTCAGCGATCGGTTTGTTTTTGGCATTTCTTTGTGAATAAAAATGAACTGACATGAACAATGAAAAATAGTACAGCAGCGATGGAATCAAGGCCGCCAACGCGATATCGGTGAATGTGACTGTAGGACGGATAAATTCGAGCATCATATAGGCACCGGCGCCCATCACGGGTGGAACTAAGGCCCCACCGGACCCGGCCGCGGCTTCGACGGCAGCCGCATCGTGTGGCTTAAATCCATCGTTTTTCATCATGGGAATTGTAAATGCACCGGTGGTCACCGCATTGGCAACCGCGCTGCCCGAAAGCGAGCCCATCATACCGCTGGCCAATACGGCCATTTTTGCGGGCCCACCCGTGGAACGACCAAAGACTCGTTTCGAGAATTCAATAATGAACTCGGTCGCGCCGGACATTTCCAACAAGGCGCCAAAAACGATGAACAAAAACACATAGCGAAACATGACAGCCATCGCTTGACCCAAAACGCCTTGCGATTGCAGAAAAGTTGTGCTGACCAAATCCTTTAGATTTTGGCCCCGATGAGGTAACAGCCATGACGGTAACTCTGGCCAACCATATTGACTGGAGCCAAAGCAGTACCAAGAGTGCAAACACAAAAATATAGCCAAGCCCGGAACGATCCATCCGATCGTCCGGCCAGTGGCATAGAGCACAAGCAACAAGCCCACAATGCCAATCACGTAATCCACTGTGGTTTCTTGTGCGACACGATTTCCCAGCGATGTATCGTTCCACCACCAACCGCGGGCCCAAGGTTCAGTTTGGATAACGATGTATCCAAAACACAGAGCCGCCGCGAGGGCCAAGGTCCAATGAATTGGACCATGCCAACGCTCTCGCCAGCTAAGAGCAGCGGAGTCCGCCTTTTTTGCTTTGGGCTCGTGACAAGCCAATTCAACAAAACAAGCCAACATGCCAAACAGCGTAAACAGCGCCAAACTGGCCTGTGGTTGCATCCAATTAAGGTTGATTTCCGCGAGCGTAAATAGGCAAATACCGATGCCCAGCACCGTGATCAAAATCTCTCGCACCGAACGCGTTTGCGATATACCCACGGATGTTCCTTGCAAAAAGATGACGATAGATTGACAGCGCGATCGAGTTCACTTGCCAATCGCATATTGCAAAAATAAGATCGGCTGAGCTGTTAGGATCCCGATTCTTGCCAGATCCCAATTTCTTTATAGAAACGGATGGCACCTGGATGGAATGGAACGCCATTGGGTTTGGCGGCGTTCTTTTCATTAACAGTCTTTCCGACGGGATGTCGTTCCACGAATACAGCGCGGTTTTCCCACAGCGTTTTCGTCAACCGATACACTAAATCTTCGTCAACTTGTTCGTGAGTGATCAAGTGCATTCGTCCCACATCGAGTCCTTGGAAATCTTCGGTCATGCCACGATAAGTTGGCTCCGATTTGCCATCACGTTCTTGCGTTGCTGGAATCGTGGCCGCTTGAAAAAATGGATATTTCTCAATGAGACGTTGTCGGGCCGCTTCGTCGAAAGGAATCAACAAGATATCCATATTGGAACAGGCTTGTTGCACCGAGGGGGTCGGTACGGCTCCGCCTAAGAATGCTGCGTCGATGGCTCCATCACCTAACAAATCCACCGCTTTGCCTTGCTCTGCGTTGAGGGCCGAGATATCGGAAAGTTCGATGCCGTGTTCCTTTAAAATTAAGGTCACGAACATTTCAAAACCGGCACCTTCGGGCCCTACGACAATCCGTTTGCCTTTGAAATCGGCAATCGACTTTATTCCTGAATCGCGCTTGGTCAAGAACATAGCCACGTTGGGAGCCAAAGTAACGACGCTGCGAATCTGTTGGGGGGTAGTCCATTCACCTTGGCCTTGCAAAGCGAACCAACTGATGGCGGAATTCGACATACCCAGTTGATATTCCTTGGCTTGCAGGCGGCGGATGTTTTCCAGTGATCCGCGGCTGCCTTTGGCTTGAACTCGCCATTTGTTGTCGCCCTTGTGCTCATTCAACACTTCGGCAATGGCTGTGCCGACTGGGAAGAAAGCACCCGCACCGGGGGCCGTTCCTAGATCAATAAATTGCTGTCGTTGATCGTTTGAAGTGCCGCTGGTCGACGCACTATCATCTGTCCCTGGACAACCCGGCAGCAACAGTGTCAAACCGACCAAGCCCAAAACTTTGAGCGAATTCAAAAATTTTGTCGCCATTATGACGTCTCATTTCTCTAAAAATGAATATTAAAAGTTGCTGTGATTTGATTCACGCTGCGGCGAACCCTTGGTTCGTTGGTGCGACGAAAAAGAAATTTAACGACCGCAAACCGCTTCGAAATGGTTGGCTTTAATTCTATCGATTCGATCTGCGGGTATCCAGTCGAGGGAATATTTTGCAGCACGGCGATTGGCGATGATCGATAGTGGACGATCGTTATGGCCGCTTGATTTGCCAGATCGATTCGCCGGTAGTCCGGCCGTATACCAAGCCTTTTTCAATTGGAAATAACCGCAATCCTTCGGCTCGGAGTCGGGGGGCATGATTTCGTTCATAGTCTTGAAAAGCCTGCCGAGATTGAAACACATAGCGAATTTCGTAATGAGGCAAGTCACCGTCGCAACGCAAAATCTCAGCAGCTAAGGCACCCGCATCCAAAACTTCTTGAATGTGTTGCGTAGTCAACCAAGCCAGCCATTGGTCGGCCAAGTTGTGATTGTCGCCCGTAAAACGACAGCTTACGGTGTAGCGAAAGGTGCTCATTTCTGTTTTCCAATTCCGTTATTACTCATGACGGCCCAGGATTAACTTGGCCCACTCCAAAAAAAACAACTTTTTTTTCGTCGACGCGTTGCGCGGGACCTAAGGTGTCTAGCGCCCTGCGGACAATCCCAATATACCGACAAACGGGAATTTGATTGGGAGTTGAAACTATGATATCCGCTGGGCCTATGCCACAACTGTCCGCCACTAAGATTCGAACTGGATTAACCAGTTTTGAAACGCTGGTCGATTGTTTAATCCAACAATACGAACGCCAAGCCGCGGTAAATTCCAATCGTGGGAATGGTCGGCGACCCAATAATGCCGCGACACGCGATTTTGCCAAAAGCAGTCGACGGACCGCACCAACGGTTAGCAATGGGCGAACTAAATCGAGTCGCGAACGAGCGGCCAGTGCAGATCGGTTGAACAGTGCAGATCGGTCGAACAGTGCAGATCGGTTGAACAGTGCAGCGGGCCGCTCAGCAAAAGCGTCGGACGATACTGTGAAGCGAGTTGGCGAGGCTCGCTCCACAATCGCCCGACTTTCGCTAAGCCGTCAGACACAAGCCAGTTTTGATTGGTATGAAAGTTAACCTGGGCTGAGTGCTAGGCGCCAAACTTTCCGCCCTGCCGGTGAACCAGCCATTATTAAATGTTGCAGTCCGCTGCGGCGGGGTACAGTAGCCGTCCGCTGTCTTACGGTAGCCGTCCGCTGTACCGTAGCCGTCCGCTGTACCGTAGCCGTCCGCTGTCCTCAGCGGCGGCATAGAAAGCTCTCTTTGTTTTAGTTGCCGGTAATGAGTCGTCGATTGTCAGCCTGAGGACAGGCTGACCTACGTAGCCGTCCGCTGTCCTCAGCGGCGGAATAGAACGCTCTCTTTATTTTAGTTGCCAGAAATTTATCGTCGATTGTCAGCCTGAGGACAGGCTGACCTACGTAGCCGTCCGCT
>JBGSMY010000142.1:0-21828 GCA_041739975.1 Pirellulaceae bacterium | reverse complement strand
GTCCAACTGTGCCAACCTGGCATCGATATCCGAGTCGCCCCGTGCCTGTGGACGACGGTTCCGTGCTCGCCAGAATTTCCGTAACCGATTGATTAGAATCGCCTTCAGCCATCCACGAAAAGCGCCCGGCTGCCCACGATGCTCGAACTTGCCAAGATCCTTCGAAACGGCGAGCGGTTGGCAACGTACGGTGGTGGTGGAACAGATTGTTCGCTTCCACTGGTAGCTACTAACCAGAAGCATGCGAAGCGCAAGTTCGCTGGCATCGTTCTCGTTAGTGATAACGAGAGCTGGGTCGGAACAGGACGGCATGGTTCAACCGGTGTGATGACGGCTTGGGAAAACTTCGTTGCCAACCAGCGCAAGTTGGCAGGTAAAGAAGCCAACCCGAAGCTGGTAAACATCGATCTGCAACCAAACCAGACGGTTCAGGCATGTGAGCGAGCTGATATCATGAACATCGGTGGCTTCAGTGACGCCGTGTTTAATGTGATCAGTGCGTTCCTGGCTGACAACAACCAGCGATTTGTCGCTGAAGTCGAAGCGATCGAACTCTAAACACTCGGTGGACTCTGGTCCAATCGCTTTATGCTTAAAACTCAACACCCGCGGGTCGTATTTCCGGCTCGTGGGTGTTGTTATTTGATGCCAAGACGATGGGGGAGAAACAGCCAATGGAAAAACCCCATACAGCAAACATAACGCGGGTTATCGTCACGCGAGACGCCTTGAAGATGTGTATGTGCCCGCGCGACAGGTTTCGAGTTGCGTTTCGCGTGGATAGACAATTGTAGAGGATTCGGCCGCAGTCTCGATCGCAAATGGCCATTTTCATGCTGTAATAAATACCACCCCATTTTTATTACAGAATCAGAAGTGAACGGAGAGCCGTCCGGCGGCCATTCCCGACTTACAAATCGGTCGTTTATGCGTGGTCCTGGGCGGAACAAATTGCCTCCACATCACTAATTCGGGAGGTGTTTTGTACCCGGAACGCTTGCCACATAAGTAAAGTGATGTGCCCTGAGGTTATGGGGCAAGAGCAACGGGATGGATAACCTATGGGCGAGCTTAGCTGTTTTCAACTCGCGAGTCTCTTGGGCCATTGAACCAAACGATGTCAAACTAATTTGTCCCCGATATCGCGCCAATCAAGCGTCGAAAACAGGTCGAAAGATTCTCAATCGCGCCGCGCTACCGCAATCTCGACCGAATTTTTGTGGGTGACCCGATCTACATCGCGACTCTATCTTTTGCTTTCCTCCTCGGAGTGATCGAGGAGACCGTATTTCATTTTGGCATTCAACAACTTGAGCTCGAAGTCCAGTCTAATAGAAGTCGCTTTTCTAAAACATCTCCGGGATTGACTTTGTAGTGCTCTGGTGACAATGATCCGTTCTTCCATTCATCAATCGAATCACTTAGCACTGCTGGCTTATCATTTTTAAATGCTAGTTCTGGTAGTTGCCGTTCTGTTAAGTCAAGTTCCCTGGGAGCTCCATCGCGTACTTGATCAAACTTTTCAGAAGCATTTTCGTGTGGGAGAAGGGAAGGAAGCTGCGTATTCCCCTCACCATTGAACTTCTGTTTGGCTCGAAGAAGTTGTAATTCCGCATCGGCTCGAAAGTAGGTGGCATTATGGTATTCGTCTGGCCGCATCGCACCACAATCAAATCTTAGTCTTCGACTAGTCTCCGTCATTTTGGCCATCTTGGCATTAGATTCAAGCAGCGAGATGAGTTTTTCCGGATCCTTGTGGGAATCTAGCATGACAGTATTAAGGGGGTTCGTTCAAGCGATTCGAGCAATGAAATCGTTGCGGCTGACTCGGTCAAACACCATCCCCTCAAACCTTGATACCTGGTGGGCTGGCTGAAGGATGATCAATTCGTTTTCAGCCTTAACTTCAAAGGCCGTTTCAGCTGAAAGGTCAAATTTGTTTACAAACGCGCCGTCAAAAACGACCGCAAGACCGTCGTGTTCATGGATCAATTTTACAATCATGTATTCAACCCCAATTTGGTTTTGTTTACTCAAAAGGGCTCTTTGTGTCCTCAGCCAAAACGTCCAGGTATTTGCGATAGGCGTAAATCCGATCCCGTTGCTTCCCGGTAATCTCTTCGAGAATTCCGGCCTCGACCAACGATTCAATTGCTTTGTTGGTGGTCGGCTTGGTACTCTTGGTCAGATCCAATGCCTTGGCTGCCGTGATCATCGGATGTTCGGGGAGTTGCTCGAACATCCGAATAGCCGATAAGTTTACGGAGTCGAGATTAGTAAGCGTCCTGCGATCATTATTGACCAGACGAAACAATCGTTGGGCTGCATTGGCACCGTCATCCGCTGACTCTATAACGCACTTGAGAAAAAACTCCGTCCATCCCTCCCAGTCGCCGCTAGTGCGTACCTCGTCTAGGCAGCGGTAGTATTCTTGCCGGTGCCGTTTGAATCCAAGACTGACGTAAAGAAACGGACCCTCCAACAAGGCCCAGTGTTCGGTAAGCAACGTGACCAGCAGTCGTCCCAACCGTCCATTGCCATCGAGAAAGGGGTGGATCGTCTCAAACTGTACATGGGCCAACCCGGCTTTCACCAGTGTTGGGAGCGAATCGTCCGAATGAATCCACTTGTCGAGTGCTGCCAGCAACACTGGTACCGAATCCGGAGGCGGGGGGACAAATTTTGCATTGCCTGGGCGCGTGCCACCAATCCAGTTCTGGGATGTCCGAATTCGTCCGGGCTGTTTTTCTTGTCCTCGCACACCCTTCATCAACCGCTTGTGAACCTCGCACAACAGACGAGTGCTAAGCGGGAGTCCGTCGGGGCGAGCCAGTTCTGCTCTCGCGTAATTGAGTGCGTCGACGTAGTTGCAGACCTCCTCGACGTCGGCAATATCTCCTATCTGACGATTCAATTCAAACGCGATGACATCTTCCAGCGTGGATTGGGTCCCTTCGATTTGGGACGAGACAACTGCTTCCTTGCGGACGAATCCGTACAAGAACCAAGCTGGACTGGGAACCATAGCACTAGCAATTTTAAGTCGACTTATGGCTGCCAGTGCCTGACTATGCGTTTCCGCCAAGTCCCCATCGACTGTGAGAGCGGGGCTTTTCGGGGGAAGCGGATGTGGTGTGAATGCACGAACCTTCTCGCCGCCAACCGTGAATGATTGATAAACCCCTGTTTTCCGAGCCATGCTTGGTTAAGCTCCCTTTCCCATCTCCGATTGCTAGTAAAGTATTCTTGCCTAGCGAAGGGTGTTAGTCAAGCTTTCTTTACTAGTGAATTTCAGGATTGTCCGTTTTTCCGCGCTAAATCACAGAATTCGTCCCAGCACACTTTTGTTCATCGCTTCGATGGCCTCGCTGGCGATGAAGTGTTCGTCGAACAGCGGACCGCCGGTGGGCGATTGTTTGGCTTCGACAATCTCCAGTGCCTTGGCCAAGGATTGCAGACTTTAGACCGCCTTGTAGTAGGCCTCGCGAATCTCTTGAGCCTGGTGGGCGTTCATCGTGCGAAAAATTGCTTTGAGTTGGTCTTGTTTCGAGGTCATGGTTTGTTCTCCGGTTGGAAAATGAAATGGAATCCTTTGTCCGACAACACACATGAGTCATGTGTTTTCCGGAACAGTAATAGCCGGTGGGAAAAACATGGCAGGATTACTCAGAATTTCTGGACTTCGCAAAGTTTCGCCCGCATTGGTCCGTGTCGCGAAGTCTGCCAGTGTTCGCCTGATCGCGCCAAGCCACCAAAAAACGCCCTCACGTAGCGAACGTCGGGCGGTTGGGTCGCGGGTTCGTGGATTGGCGGCGGGGCCGGGTCTTGGGGCTGGTGAAAATGTCAGCGTTCTCGATTTGTATTCGAACAGCGGCAGGCTCGGGTAATGGCGAATCGAGTTCTTCAACGATCAACAGAAAGGTCTCTGCCAGCTGGACGGCGTCGATCCGCCGTAGCTCGCCCGACTGAAAGGCAACATCTCGTTTGTCTGCCGCCCGTCGCAAGGCGTCGGCTAAGGGTTCCTTCTCGTTTCCCGTATTCCCAATCGCTGCAGCGCCGGGTGTGCAGGGCCAGCACGACCAAGCCAAGGCACATCTGCAGGTATCGATCTGATTGTGCTGAAAACACGAGCGGACAACTTGGTCAACAGTTTCCACATCGCGGGCGGATAAGTCCATCAATTCGCAAACGAGCATTGCCGATTGAAAGTCATAGCTTTGATCGGCACGCTTTTTCAAACGATGGACAACCGCATCTATCGCAGCAGTTTGATCGAGGCGACCAATGGCAACTGCAACTTTCAAGGATCTAAGTAACGTCGAGGCATTGAAATCGCTTACATTCGGATGATCGGCTAATTGGTCAATCCAGTCGATCAATTCGGATGCATTTAGCTCTGTAAATAAATTGGCTAACAGATGTGGCAATGCCTGGTGAATTAAGTCCCCCAAAAATCGATCGGTGAATTCCTCAGGCAAAGTCACCAAAGATTCAATTAACGGTCGGTCGTCGACTTTTGCGATTGGAGTGAACAGCGCGAACGCAAAAAAGTCGCTATTGGAATGACTCCCGACGCCAAGGTTCAACGAATCGATCGCTGTGGTAAGTCGAGAAACCAAATGATTGTGAATTGCCCCACCTCGCGACTGCAGTTCCTTAAGCACACCGATAGGCAAAACTGACGAAGGGAATCGCCCTAAATTTCGGAGCAATTCTTCCGTGTGCATTTCTTGGCCGGTACTGGTTGACAGGGACGTTCTGTGGAAGTTCAACATTTTTTTTCGCTCCGCGCTGAATATTTTGTCCGATCCATCAAGCTGAATATCTTTTAATACTTTCCGACTATTCAGAGAAAACCTCTTTCAAGTTTTTCTACAAGCTCGACATGATGCCTTCACAGTATATCAAGCTGTTTGCAAAAGAGCGAAGGCACGAATTGCCGCGAGCGCTCTAAGCATGCGACATCAATTTGGTTCCCTAACCATTCTTTAACATGCTACGGGATCCAAGAAAAATAATTGCGAATTAATTGCGAAGGCCAAGGTAAGCTGTAGCGCGTGATGCGGTCGAGCGAATACCGATCTGTTCCCAATATATCTCGGGCCGCCAGTTGTCCGCTTTCGATAGCCGGGCCGATACCTTCCGCCAGATCTTCGGTCGCGAGCCCTGCCGCATCGCCTACGATGTAAGCTCGCTCGTTGAAAATTGTTTTTTGTCGCCCCCCGATGTAATACGAGTAACCCTTGGGGCTCGGCGGTCGACCTTCTATACATCCTGTTTTTTTTAGAATTTCAACGAAACGGGTCCAAAGCGATTCTTTGTTCCAGCCATCGTTTTGCGAACGGAGACCGCCAAATCCGATGTTTATCGCATTGGCTTTGGGAACATACCAGGCATATCCAAACGCGCCAGCAAAGGGGAACCAAAGACTGCAAACCCCCGTTTTGGGTTGCGCTTCGTATTCGACCTCTAAGGCCACGATCAAACGACCAGAGTCAGCCGGGAAGAAATTCTTTTTCACAGGGCAGTTTGTTCCACCGGCACCAATTAAATTCCGACAACGAAATTCATTGTCAATAACGAACTCACCCTGTTCACGAACGATTTCGCGAACTGTATGTTCGACTAGCGGTGCACCCGACTGATCATATAACCAATTGTCAAACTCGATTCGGCGGATCGAATATTGAACGGCGTCAATCTCCCGAGAAAAAAGGTGCCGGCGTCCTAGAAAAAACCGAAATCGATCAAGTTTTACAATCCCGTACGGATACTCGGCCGGGTCGAGTTTTAGATCGGCAAGGACTTTTTCCGTGATCCAGCCGCCGCACAACTTGAGCCTTGGCATTTTCTTGCGATCGAGAATCGCACAAGAATGGCCCGCATCAATAAGCTCTTTCGCGGCAGAACTACCGGCCGGACCTGCGCCAACGATAATTGTTTCGAAGAATTTCATCGGTGTCCCTGATCATCGGTTGCGCGATACAGGTATTCACGACTCGGTGGAATGTTGTTGTCGGTCGCATGATTAAATACGACTTGAAACAGCTGATGATTTCCAGTGGCAAACGCTGCCAAGGAACTTGCTAGGTAGAACAGCCAAGTCTTTGTGAATGTCTCGTCATACATTCGACTTACCGTGGTCTCGTGCAAACGAAATCGATCCAGCCAATGCTTAAGGGTTTGCGCATAATGCAGTCGTAAATTCTCGACATCGAGAACGGACAGGCCATTGGGCTCAAATATCGAAAGAAATTCCGATAGTGCCGGCGGATAAGCGCCAGGGAAAATACGTTTTTCCATCCACGGATTAAATCGTTCAGAAGAGTTCTGACCAATTGAGTGAATGATACCTCGCCCGCCAGGCTGAAGGCATCGCTTGATGATCTTTCCCAACAGCGGATAGTTTTTTCGGCCGACGTGCTCAAGCATGCCAACGGAAATAAAGGCGTCACAAGTTTCTCCGATTTCTCGCCAGTCCTTTTCAATAAACTCGACGCAATGTTCCAGACCTTCCGCTTGAGCCCGTTTTCGTGCGAATTGGATTTGCTCCCGAGAGATATTGTACGCTTGGACCTTCGCGCCATATTTGCGTGCCATATGAAGCGCTAAACCACCCCAACCACAACCGGCCTCAATAACCTGCATGTTTGGCCGCAACTGGACCTTCTGGCAAACATGATCAAATTTGGCAATTTGCGCTTCTTCCAAGGACATACCCGGATTTTTGAAATAGGCGCAAGTATAGGCCAATTGGTTGTCGAGCCATAACGAATAGAATTCGTTGCCAACGTCGTAGTGGTGGTAAATATTCTTACGAGCCGTTTGCAACGATGTACCGCGCGGCCAGTGCACCCAACCGAATAGACGTGAAAGAAGCGATGTGCGATTGCCTACGCGTTGCCAGGCAGAAAGGATTTCGATCATGACATCTTCAATTTGCCCTGTAATGATGACACGTCCAGCAGTGAACATCTCACCCAATTGAAACGTCGGATCCAGCATCACTTGCCAGATCGCTTGCTGGTCAACGAACCGGATTCGACCCACGCAAGGCGATTCGGTGTCAGATGGCAAAATTTCTTCGCCTTTAGGCAGTTCGATTGCAATGTTGGGATTGCCAACTTTGACGAGTAATTTCTTGAGTAAACGGTGCGATAGAGCTTTTGGTATCTCAGGAAAAATTTTCGCTTTGTCACGGTGCACGGACTTAAGCGAATCGCGATCGACCTTGGAACTGGATGGAGACGAACCAATGGATGGCTTTGAGTTTCCTGTCAACTGAATTTTCATCGCAGTGCTCCTTAAAAAAAGCACGAAACTTTGACCTCGCTGAACTTATTATCTATTAGAGCAAATCTTGCGCCGGAAGTTCCCACTTTAAAATGGATTGCTCCCGTACAATTGTCCTGTTTGAGAGAAATGGCATTTTCAAGTCGAACGAGCGATATGTGTACCTGTTTTGGCACAGTCGCATACCCAACTCGCTTGATGTTGTTTCCACGGCCAACAATTGCCCGTCGATAAGAAGTCCCTTGGGATTCGAGGTTGTTCTGCTCAAACACCCTTAATGTTGAACCACCGTAGTGCTCGCCATCGAAGACCAAAGGAGACGAGTGGTTCGCAGAATTGGTTCGTTTGCAACTGCACAGTCGTCGGTGTTCGACGTTGTTTCCTGGGTTGCATGTCGGTGCAAAGCAATCGATAATAAGAGACGGAGTTGCAGCCGCTGCAAATAAGCTATTTTGTTTCCATGTGCGTGATGACTTGGACTGGGTCATTCGTTTTCTTAATAAGGGAATGCATTGATGAATGCGTTTTTGGGAAGTCGCGGGGCCAGAATCGCTTTTATTTTTGGAATAGGTTGGGGCCTAATCTGTGCCGTGATGCAGCCGAGTGTCGCTCAGGACAAGAATCCTGATGACACCGTGGCAAATATTTCGTTTTTCCGCCAAGTTCGACGAATCTTTCAAGCCCATTGCTTAGGTTGTCATCAACCCGCAAAAGACAGCGGCCAATATTTGATGACTGAGTTCGGATCACTATTGGCGGGCGGTAGCAGTGGCGATGCAGCCATCATTCCAGGGAACCCCGACGAAAGTTACTTGGTCGAATTGATCACACCGGTCGACGGCCATGCTGAGATGCCGCAACACGCTCCGCCTTTGAGTGATCCCGATGTTCAACGGATTCGCCGCTGGATCGAACAAGGAGCCATCGACGATTCGCCGCCCACTAGGCAATTGATAGACGCTCAAAATCCGCCGCAATACATGCGGTATCCAATCGTTACCGCACTCGATGTTTCCCGCGATGGAAAATATTTGGCGGTTAGTGGCATTCAAGAAGTGACGTTGGTGGATTTAATGAGTGGGGTCAGCGTTCGACGTTTGATCGGCCGGAGTCCGCGAATTGAATCGATTAGCTTTTCACCCGATAACTTACGATTGGCGGTGACTGGCGGTAAACCTGGTGAATTCGGCGAAGTTCAGATTTGGGACGTGGTTACTGGCGAACTATTGGTTTCCAAGTCCGTTACCGGTGATACCTTGTTCGGCGTTAGTTGGTCGCCCGATGGACGATTGGTTGCGTTTGGCTCGACCGACAATACTGTGCGGGCCTTAGAATCCGAGTCGGGCAAGCAAGTTTTATTTCAAAATGTCGCCGAAGATTGGATTCGCGACACGGTGTTTTCGGCAGACGGCACGCATCTAATTTCGGTTGGTCGCGATATGACGTGCAAATTAACCGAGGTTGCAACAGAACGATTTGTCGACAACATTACGTCAATTACACCGGGTGTCTTAAAGGGTGGGATCTCGAGTGTCGCGCGTCACCCATCGCGCGATGAGATTGTTGTCGGCAGTGCAGACGGTATTCCCAAACTCTATCGGGTGTTTCGCGAAACGAAACGTGTAATTGGCGACGACGCAAATTTGCTGCGAGAATTTCCGCAAATGCATGGCCGGATTCAAGCGGTGGCCATTTCGCCTGATGGCAAACGCATCGCAGTCACCAGCGGAATTGATGGGTCCAGCGAGATACGCGTCTTTGGATATGAATTCGACACAAACGTCCCTGACGACATTAAGGCGATTAATTCAAAGGTCGTAACCGGGCGAACCGCGGAAGAAAACAAGCGACTGCGGGAATTCTTGACCAGCGATTTAGTAGAGCAGGGAAGCGTTCGGATCGACGATGGAGCGACTTACGCATTGACGTTCACCGGTGACGGCAGCAGTGTGATTGCTGCAGGCTCCAGCGGCTTGATCCGCGAATTTGATGCAGCAACGGGAGCTCTGCGGCGTTCGCTGCAGGCTTTCGAGCTGTCAGCGAAAGAATCAGAAATAGTTGACGCAACGGATGCACTGCGTTTACCCGTTCTTCAAGCCGAAGGCCCGGAGAGGGCAACGATCTCCGAGAATCTCGCGCCGATCGATCGACTGCTTGTTCTTCCCCAGAGCTTGAATTTTCAAACTGCGGGCGAATACGTACAAATGGCCGTGTTGGCTATACATGCCGACGGCACTCATCGCGATGTGACCGCGTTGTGCAGTTATAGCGGGGCCGCTGAGGGGCTTGTTTATGTCAATGAAAACCAACTCGTTGAGCCTCGTCGCGAGGGAATTGGCGAGTTGATTGTTCAATTTGAAAATCTATCGACGCGAGTTCCTGTGGCTTGTCGTTTCACTGCGATTGATCCTGTCGATTTCATTCGCGATGTGAATCCGGTGCTTGGTAAGTTAGGCTGCAACGCTGGGACTTGTCATGGTTCACAAAACGGCAAACGTGGATTCAAGCTCTCGTTGCGCGGCTACGATCCGCTCTTTGACGTGCGTGGATTGACCGATGACCTGTCCTCACGGCGGGTCAATGTTGCGGCGCCTGATGAGAGCCTGATGCTGCTTAAAGCGACGGGGCAAGTACCACACGAGGGCGGTGCGCTCATCAAGCCGGGCGACAAGTACTATTCGTTGATCCGAGCGTGGATTGCAGATGGCGCGAAACTCGATCTAGCAGCCGCCAAGGTAGCCTCGATCACGATTGAACCTCAATTGCCGGTCTTAGCCGACGCCAATCACCGACAACAAATGCGGGTTGTCGCCAACTACTCCGATGGATCGAGCCGCGATGTCACCCGCGAGGCATTTATTGAAAGCGCAGATCAAGAGGTCGCGACGACAAATTCCGCCGGTCAATCGATCGCTCGGCGACGCGGCGAGTCGGCAATTTTGGCACGTTACGAAGGGGCTTTTGCAGCAACAACTTTGACCGTGATGGGATTGCGTTCGGACTTTTCCTGGAACGAACCGCCTACCTTTAATGAAATTGATCGCCTAGTCGCTCGCAAATGGGAACGCATGAAAATCCTCCCCAGCGACTTGTGTAGCGATACCGAATTTTTGCGGCGCGTTTATCTCGACTTGACAGGCTTACCACCGAATTCGGACACGGTCAAAGCTTTTTTGGCCGACGGTCGACCGACTCAAGAAAAGCGAAACTCGGTAATCGATTCCTTAATCGGCAGCTCAGATTTTGTCGATCATTGGACCAACAAATGGGCTGACCTGTTGCAAGTCAACGAAAAGTTCTTGGCGGCAGAGGGCGCAGCAAAATTTCATGCCTGGATTCGTGAACAAGTTGCCAACAACGTCCCTTACGACCAGTTCGTTCGCAGCGTGATGACTGCAACAGGTTCCAACGCTGAAAATCCGGCCGCTGCATACTTTAAGATTCTGCGAACTCCCGAAGATCTGATGGAAAACACTACTCACTTATTTCTGGCAACACGATTCAATTGCAACAAGTGCCACGATCATCCTTTTGAAAAATGGACTCAAGACCAATACTATCAAACGGCAGCTTTTTTCGCACAGATCGATCGGGTCCGTGACCCGGCCAGCGGCGATCGGTCTATCGGCGGAACCGACGTTGTCTCCGCAACACCATTATTTGAGCAGATTAGCGACTCGGCTATTGGTGATGTGATTCACGACCGTACAAAGAACGTCACTGCTCCGGCGTTTCCTTTTGACTCTCGCATTACGCCCGCACCCGACCTGCCGCGACGCGAACAGTTTGCCGCGTGGTTGACTTCGCCAGAGAATCCATACTTTGCCTCTAGTTTTGCCAATCGAATTTGGGGCTACTTGTTGGGCGTTGGTTTGATTGAGCCCATCGATGACATTCGAGCGAGCAATCCACCGACGAATCCGCAACTTCTGGCGTTCCTGACGCGGGAATTGGTTGATCACAACTTTGATACGCGACATTTGATTCGAACGATTTGTCAGTCGCGGGTGTACCAATTATCGGTTGCCACCAATCCGCTGAACGAAGACGACCGCTCGAATTATTCTCATGCCTTGCCGCGGCGATTGCCGGCCGAAGTATTATTCGATACGCTCTATCAGGTTACGGGCAGTCAAACCCAATTTCCTGGCGAACAAGCTGGGCGTCGTGCGGCCCAACTCCCCGACGCAGGGAATAAATTGCCCAGCGGGTTGTTGGCCGCTCTGGGAAAACCGGTTCGCGAAAGTGCTTGTGAGTGCGAACGTGGCAACGATTTGCATTTGGGATCGATATTGGCCATGGTCAGCGGTCCGGATCAGGCCACGGCGATTAATGATCCCACAAACGCAATCGCTCAGCTTACCAATTCCATTTCCGACAATCGAGAACTTGTAAACGAGCTTTTCTTTCGAATTCTCAATCGCCCGGCGACCGCTGACGAAATTGAACTTAGCCTAATGGCCTTCAACGATATTGAGGCTGATCACAAGCGACTGTTACAAACCCGTGATCAACGTGCGGACGAAATGAAGTCGGAATACGATCGGATCGAGCAGGAACGTTTGGCCGAATTGTTAGTGGCCAATAACGACTTGCGGACCTTTATCGCCCAAGTCGACCCTGAATTGCCCCAACGCGAACAAGTACGCGCTGAAAAGTTGACCCGATTGCAGGAGCAAATTCAGCAATTCGATGCCTCAATTGACCAGCACTTGGAACAGTGGCGAGCCGACCACCTCTCGACGATTCAATGGCATCCAGTGCTCGCCGCTGAAATAACAAATACTAGCGATGCGCCATTGAAACGATTGGCTGACCACTCGATTCGACCAATGGAATCGAAAGGCAAAACAGAAACAACTGTAATCGCATTGACAGATCTGTCGCGAGTTTCCGCCGTACGCTTGGAAGCGTTAGCCGCGGACGACCTACCGAATCGAGGTCCTGGACTGGCCGAAAACGGAAATTTTGTGATTAGCGAATTCAGCGTGGAAATGGCTTCCCCAGAGTCTCCCGATCAATGGCAACCGCTGAAGCTGAAAACGCCCATGGCGGATTTTTTCCAAACTAGTTTTTCGGCTGATAAATTGATTGACGGTGATTCAATCAATGGTGGCTGGGCGGTTGTTCCGCAAGTTGGCAGGACCCATTGGGTGACGTTTCAACTTGAATCGCCACTGGCACCGGCGCCTGGAACGCGACTGCGATTCAAGTTGCATCAAAATTACGATGACAAACACCAAATCGGCCGCTTTCGCATTTCGCTTTCGCCCAGTTTGCAAAGTGTCGGTGTCAGTGTTTCGGATGAGTTGCTGGAGAGTCTGGCGGCGGAGTCGGCTACGTGGACTGAAGCGCAACGCAATTTGTTCAGACAATTATTGCGAGCTGGCAGTCCCATTTTGATGGCCCTACAAAGCGACTTGGCAGCAACTGAGCAACCACTGGCAGTCGATCCAGGAATCGTGCGGCGTCGAGAACGAGTTAAGTTGTTGTCGATCGTTACACCGCGCGATGCCGAACTTGTCCGTTTGGAAAAGGATTTGGCCCAAAGCCAAAAGCAGCTAGACAAGTTGCGATTGACTGCCGCTCAAGATTTATCCTGGGCGCTGATTAACAGCCCCGCGTTTTTGTTTAACCATTAGTCAAATACTCTGCGATGATCGCGTAACGAAAAGGATCTCACGATGTTCCGAATTGTTGGTACCAAGGGCAAAGACTTGTGTGATCCACACCTGGCTCCTTCGCGGCGCGATGTATTGCGGGTGGGTGGGTCCGGAATCCTCGGCCTGTCGTTGGGTTCATTGCTGAAATTGCAATCTGCTGCCGCCACATCTCCACTGAGCGAACGACCAGGTTGGGGCAAAGCGAAGAGCATCATCATGGTTTATCTCCAAGGTGGCCCGAGTCATATCGACTTGTGGGATCCGAAGGAAGACGTACCGGACAATGTGCGTAGCGTATTTAAGTCGATTTCGACGAAAATTCCAGGCATCAACTTCACCGAAAATTTGCCAAAACTCTCACTGCTCAACGATCGTTTCACGATGATTCGCTCACTGAGCTATTCACCCAACGGCCTCTTTAATCATACGGCCGCCATTTATCAAATGATGACGGGCTATACGACGGACAAAGTCAGCCCGTCAGGGCAGTTGGAGCCGCCGAATGCGAAAGATTTTCCAAACTTTGGTTCTCACTTGATTCGAATGCGCCCGGTGGAAGAACCGATGTTGCCGTTTGTAGTGCTTCCTCGTCCGTTGCAAGAAAGTAATGTGATTGGCAAAGGTGGTTCGGCCGGATTCCTGGGAAAGGCGTTTGATCCCTATACGTTGTTTCCCGAAGGAGACGACATGGACATGACCAAGATGTCGCGCATCAAGATCGACGATTTAAAACTGCCGGATGAAGTATTCTCTGTGCGATTGCAGCGACGAGCGCGTCTCCGCGAACTGGTCAATAAACAAATGCCCGAAATGGAAAAAGCGGTGGAGAGTTTTAAACTTGATGAGCATTACAGCCAAGCACTGAACTTGGTGGTGTCGGGTCGCGCGCGCGATGCTTTTGACCTGTCACATGAAACGGAGGCAACACGCGACCGGTATGGCAGCACCACTTTTGGTCAGAGTTGCTTGCTTGCGCGGCGGTTAATAGAGGCAGGTACTCGGGTTGTGGAGGTGATCTGGCCCAAGGTGGCGAATTCCGATAATCACTCGTGGGACCAACACGTGCAATTGAGCAAGCGTATGAAGGAACAATCGGGTCCAATGTTTGATAACGGTATTTCAGCGTTGATAGCCGATCTTGATGAACGCGGCATGTTGGAAGAAACGATGCTGGTAGTTGTCGGTGAATTTGGGCGAAGTCCACAACGCGGGGTCAGTACCTCGGGCAACGATAACGATGCCGATGGTCGCGATCACTGGCCGTATTGTTACACCGGGATCGTGGCTGGCGCGGGAACGCATCGAGGATTAGTCTATGGAAAGTCGGACAAGACGGCTTCCGCCCCGCTGGAGAATCCGGTCCATCCCACACAATTACTGGCGACGATCTATCATGCGTTTGGGATCGATCCAGAAATGATGGTTATGAACCATCTCAACCAACCGCGCGAACTGGTGAAGGCCCAAGCGGTTACCGATTGGTTCGTGTAGGGTGACCTTGAGGTGACCTTGGGGTCAGACCCGAATGGCACTGTCGTCTTTGAATGGGCGCGCAGATTGGTCTTGGGCTGAAGTGACAAATTTTGTAAAATCACTTCAGCCAAGGTGATCTTTCGAGTTTAAGCCAACCTTGGTATAGAATTGACGCCCTCCTTGGTTCACTTGCCCGTGAAAAGCCAAGGAGGGTTTTTTCATGTCTGAATTAATACCAAATTCCCCTCGCCGTGACAGTCGCAGTTTTCAAAAAATTGTTGACGCCTTTCTTGGTGGTACAGGCCTTCCGTTTGCTGGAGTTCTTTTGTCCGAACGCATCGAACGTGTCTTTCAAAAGCATGGCTGTTTGTTTGGTCTGCATGGGGTGTACACCACTGCGATCATGGTGTGGTCTTTTCTCTCGCAGGTTCTACGAGGCGGCAAAGAAGCCTCTTGCCAAGCTGCCGTGGCGCGCGTGGTAAGTTATTGCCAGCTGCAAGGACTTCAGACTCCAACGGAAGATACCATTTACGAAGGCCATAACTGGATAATTGTACAAAAGTTGGGGGGGGGGCAACTAGCAAATCAAGAAAAAACAAATTTTTTCAGGGCATTGGGGTCAGGCCCGAATGGCACTGTCGAGTCGCAAGTGGCCTCAGGTACAATGTTTACGTAGTTCACGGCGAAGTTGGTTTCGAGGTCTCATCATCAGTTTGTATCCATGCCGCCGTCTCTTCAAGACACGCGGCTCTAAGCGGCCTGGGCGGTTGGCGACTTCACATCGTGCGATCTGCTTAAATAGAGTCAATAGATAGCTTTCCAAGGAGATGTGGCTGAATGTTCCGGTAGACAAGAGCATCCATGATGCAAGAACATATTGGCAAGTGCTCGTGAAGCTTACCCGCCACCCGATAACCAATTCCAACTATTTACGAGCTTGTGTCGAGTACTTTAATTGGACGCATGACTTGGACTTTCTTCGCCTTAATTTGTCGCACATGCGAATCGCATTGCGATACATGATCGATGAATTTGGTTTGCGAAAACACCATCACGTCTTGGTCCCTTGGGTCGGGCATGATGGACTCAGTGGACTTAATTTCGATCACCAGGGCAAAAAAACGTTGCGGCCCGGTTTAGGAGTTGGCAACAACTATTGGGACCTACTGCCATTCGGTGGGCACGATGCACTGGCGACGATCTATGCTTATGACGCAATTGTGCTGATGGCCGCATTGGAGGCCGCGATCGAATCGAACCCGAGTTGGATCGATCAAATGCCGAAACCGGTTGAACAACCGAGAGATCTGGAGTTGAGACGAGTTGACGTGGAAGCAAGCTCCGCTAGCGAGCTTGTGGTGCTGGCCGAAGCGATGAAAGCCGACTTTCAACAACGCTTTTGGAACTCGGCCAATCAACGGTTTGTCGGATGGATCGATCGACAAGGTCAATCCTACGACTACGGTTTTACATTTGTTAATCTGGAAGCGATTCATTATGGGTTAGCAAACGCGTCACAATCGCAAGCGATATTTGAATGGCTCGATGGCAAACGCATGATTGACGGAGACACATCGCAAGCAAACGATATTTACCACTGGCGTTTTGCGCCGCGGGCAACCACGCGGCGTAACATTGAGACGTATGTTTGGGTTTGGTCGGCACCAGAATCTATACCTTGGGGAGGACAAGTACAAGACGGCGGCGCAGTGCTGGGATTCAGTTACTTTGACATTATGTCGCGATTGAAAATCAATGGCCCCGACGATGCTTGGAAAAGACTGCAAGCAATTATTTCCTGGTTCATCGACGTTGAATCGGCAGGCGGCTATCGCGCCTACTATCGAAACCCGGACCGCGGCACGCTTCAAGGAGGCGGCACGGCCGGGGGATTGGGCCTGGATCATGAGTTCCTAGAAAGCGTCTTGGTTCCGCAAGTTTTGTTGTATGGATTTCTTGGCTTTGAACCAACTCCCGACGGATACTTGCTCCATCCAAGACTTCCCAGCGATTGGCCTTCATTGACAATCAAAGATATTCATTTTCGCAACCAGCGACTAACGATCACAGCGTACCAAGACGGCACGCACAAAATCGAAATGATTGAGTGAGCGAGAATCGAGCGAACATTCCGAAAGAGGCATAGTTTGATCAATTTCGGTTTGCGCCCAAAAGTTCGAAGAGGCTAATGCGAATTGCTCTTGCCCAAACACATAAAGGGCGATTCGGGTTTTGATGGGACACAATGGCGAATGGCGTGAGTCGTTATTGATGAATTTTGGTCGCGTAAAGACCTAAATCTCGGTAGCCAACGTTGTTGTCGGAGCATTTTGGGTCCGAAGGGACCTATTGTCGGTAATTTTTCCTGCGTGTACCCGATATCGCGCCGTCGCCGCCGCTGTCGCGAAATTTGCGGTTAGAGGTTTTTGGAAGTGGTGGTGTCAAATGTCGCAAATATCGCTCTGGCTTGCCGTTAATCGTTGCGCTTGAAACGAACTCGACTTCGTTTTTCGTCGATGTTTTCTGGCGTGTACCCAAAATTACGCCGTCGCCGCCGCGAAATTTGCGGTTAGATGTTTTTGGAAGTGGTGGTGTCAAATGCCGTAAATTTCGCTCTGGCTTGCCGTTAAACGTTGCGCTTGAAACGATTGCGGTGTTGCTCTGGGTTGCCGTTAATCGTTGCGCTTGAAACGATTGCAAATTTCGCCTTGGCTTGCCAGTAAACATTCTCGCGGATATTGCCGTTGCCAATTGGGCACGTTTGCCTTTTTTTACCCTGCCCCTATTTGGCGCCAATACTCCGCTTTTTCCTTTTCACCTTGGGCCTCATAGAGTCGGATCAAACGTTCGGTTGCTTTTTTCAATGAGTTCTGTTGTGAACTCGACTTATTTTCAATTTTTTGAGCGATACCCGCTTGGCCTTCTAAAAGTAACGGCTCCGCTGCAACGAAATCATGAAGTCCATAAAGTGCTTCGCCCAACATCGATTTCGTTTGAAATGTCTGCCAATCATCGGGGGCTAATTTTTCGCGCAATTCAAGCGATTCGCGCAATAAAACGGCGGCATCTGCCCAAGCTTGGAATCGCAATAATGCCCCGCCAGTTTGCGTCAAGGCTGCGGCAAGTTTAAGACTATCAGGCTCTAATACTCGCCGCGATTCATTCAGAAGTTCACGTTCTAGTGCCGCAGCTTTGTCGAACTTTGCGGCCAATTCAAAGGCCATCGACAATTCTCGGGCAACCCAGCGAAATGTCGGCTGAGACTTATTCCGTTGCCACACGTCATCTAACAATACGATGGCCTCTTCAAACCTGCCGTCGTCGCGATAATTTACGCCCAGATTGGCTTGGGTCGACATCACCAGTGGGTGTTGTTCACCGTAGATCCTCTCGTAAACTCGCAGCAGTAATTCAAATTTTGGGATCGAGCGGTCAAGTTGTTTTGTTTTCCACAGGGCAACGGCTAGATTGTGCAGCGACGGTAGAGCGTTGGTGTCTTCGGCCCCGAGTAATTCTGATTTGGCCAAATAGATGGACTCAAGCAATGGAATGGCCAGAGTCATGTTCCCGGCATCCATATGCATCGACGCCAAATTGTGGAGTGTCACCAGTGTATGGGAATCGTTGGGGCCGACTATTCTCAGTTTTGCTTCGCGGACTTGCTCAAATATCTCGAGCGCTTCAGCCGATCGGCCTGCATCACGCAACGAAACCCCGAGATTGTCGCGGGTGATCAGCGTCTGAATGTGCTCGGGACCCAATGTCTTTGCTCGCAATTCGGCATTGTGCTTAAGCAATTCGATCGCCTGGGTGGGATTCGCCGCCCCTCGATAGGCCTCTGCCAAAAGGTCTCTATTTTCCAAAGTGTCAGAATGATCTCGACCCAATTGTTGTTCCTGCGCATTCAATGCCTTTTCAAATTGTCCGGCAGCACTCTCGAACAAACCAAGTTGTAAATAGGATTTGCCGATGGTTTGACGAATGGCAATTTTAACTTCAGGATTACCTTGAAAGTGGAGTTCGATTTGATCTGCGGCTCGCTCAATGGCTTCGCGAACCGTTAGGTTAGGGTTGGGTTTAAAGCCACTTGCTATTTGGGCTGGGCTTCCAGCTTGAGCAATCAAATCGTTTAGTAAAAAGTCAATGATCGCTTCTGATTCGGCTTCAGCGGTTTCCGCCCTTTGTCGCTCGTTGGCTTCGGCGTTGGCGCGTTCCCGTTCTCTCAAAACGGCTTGCGTTTCTCGTTGCCCTGCCATCAACGCCAGATGTTTTTGGTGCGTAACCTGAGCTAACGCCACCGACAATCCGATCAACCCACCGACCAGCGACAATAGGACGACCGATAGGAACATCAGTGCCACGCGATGGCGACGAACAAATTTGCTCAACCGATAGTTGACCGTCGGCGGGCGAGCGAGAACGGGTTCGTCTGCTAAAAACCGTTGAATATCAAGGGCAAGTGCGTTAGCGGTCTCATACCGCCGACTACGGTCTTTGTCGAGACATTTCATCACAATCCAATCCAATTCACCCCGTACTTCTTTGGTCAGCCGTGTCGGCAACAATTTTCGGTCTGCTGAAATTGTTGTCAACAAATCGCGAGAATCGGTCAAACGGGAACTGGGCGATGGCGGATCAACCTCGCGAATGATGCGCAAGAGTTCTGTGACTGCCGACGTTTTGATTGTTTCTTGGGTCAACGGGGTCGAGCCAGTTAGAAGCTCATACAACAGCACACCAAGGCTATAGATGTCCGAGCGTGTGTCGACATCCAAAGACTTTAGCTCCGCCTGCTCTGGGCTCATGTAAGCTAACGTCCCGACAATTCTCCCCAGTCCGGTTGCCAAGGTTATGTCGTTTAGCGGTTGTCCCAACGCTTTGGCAACTCCGAAATCGATGACTTTGGGAGTGGGCGTGCCATCGCGATCGGCAACAAGAATATTTGCGGGTTTTAAATCGCGGTGGATAATCCCTTTTTGATGAGCATGCTGGACGGCCTGACAGATTTGGATAAACAACCCAAGTCGTTGTCGAGGAGCGAGTTGATGGTCATCGCAATAACGCGTTATGGGACTTCCTTGGACAAGTTCCATCACAAAATAGGGGCGACCGGAAACAGTGACTCCTCCGTCATAAACCCCGGAGATGTTAGGGTGTTCCATCAAAGCGAGAGCTTGCAACTCGGATTGAAAGCGAGCAACGACTTGGCGGGAGTCCATCCCCGGCTTGATCATTTTCAGAGCCACATGCCGCTTTATGGGTCGCTGTTGCTCGGCTAAGTAGATAACACCAAAACCCCCTTCGCCAATTTGCTCAAGTAATTTGTAAGTACCGATCAGCGTCCCCGGTTGTTCCTGCGGCAGTATGTCTGAGCAAGTCGGTTGTTCAGGTACGACGAGAAAACTGCCCGCAAGTCGATCGTTTGCAATCAACCTGTCTATCTGAGCGCGAAGTTCGGTGTCGGTTCCGCATTCGTTGCCCAAGTATTCTTGCCGCTCAATATCGGATTGAATCTCCAACGCGGTCACTAATATCATTTCAATTCGGTCGTGATCCAATCGCATGGGCAATTCCGTTGGTTAAAATTACCGTAGTAAAACCCAATGCGTAAAAAAGGGATTCGTGGGCTCATTCCCGACCATCAAAACAACAATCACAGGATTTGCCCTTGAATTTTCCCGAACAACCACGACCGGGCAAACACCCAATGACGTTTGACCGTGGCGAGTGATAAGCCCATTGCTTCGGCCGTTTCTCGCAGCGAGAAACCACTAAAATAATGAAGTTTGACGACTTGTGCTCTAACCGAGTCAATGGCCTCGAATTCTCGAAGTGCCTCATCGAGCGACAGCAAGTCGTCGGCGGATGCCGCGGCCGGCCCAGTTATTGCTAAATGGGGCTCGAGCGGAACTCTGTCCGATTCCCCACCATGTTTCTTACTGTTTTTTCGCCGAGCTTGATCGATCAGTATTCGCCGCATTGCCTCAGCCGCCGCCGCGAAGAAATGCCCGCGATTTTCCCAAGTATCTTGGTTTGTGCCACCAACTAAACGCAAGTACGCTTCGTGCACCAGAGCAGTTGCTTGCAGCGTTTGGCCAGGCATTTCTTTCGCTAGTTTCTGACGTGCCAAAAGGCGCAATTCTTCGTAGACCAATGGAAGTAGTTGGTTGGCGATCTGCGGGTCGTCACTTTTTATCCCGCTCAAGATTTGCGTCACTTGACTCATTTTGGTGATTTTAGACGATTCGCGGCAGACTTAAACGGGGGTCGCTGATCGGAAGTTTAATGATATTCCCAGTTTAAATGTGAAGGACTGAGCCCAACCTAGCTCTAATTTCGCATTGAGAATAGCTGTGGAAATTCTTTAGACTCCCATAAGAGAACAGTCATGTCATTGAGACTTTCGGTCGTTTTAGAAGGTGATGTGCGCAACGAGATTCAGTTAAGTGGCGTAGAAAAAAGCGGAACGATAAGTTATGGCATCGACGGAATCGTCGCAGGCCACAATGGCGTTCTACATTATTTTCGCGCATGTGCTGATGAAGGAAAGTCGACAGTTGTTTATGCAATATATGGGCCAACAGATGCTTTGGCTCTCAATAAACTGATGTCAGCGGTAGGCCGCACGATGTCACAAGCGAATATTTTGGCCAAACGCCAAGGCCCAAAGTTTGCGCCAACAGCCGGAGCCATTTATGCTAACCTTGAGTTAAATAATGTGCGAGTTTCCCTGCGACCCGTTACGGGAGATAGCGGACGTCACTGGTACTTGGTCGATTTCGTTTCAAGTTCGGCCACGGGGCGTCTCACGTCGTTTAGCTAAAGCTTGGTTTAAAGCTCGGCCTAAGCTAGGCCGAAAGCTCGACCGAAAGCAAGAAGAGATGATCGTTGATGGGGATGAGGATTGCGGTTTTGTTTGTTGCGTGTACCCGATATCACTCCGTCGCCGCCGCGAAATTTACGGTTGGTAGTCTTTGGAAGTGGTGGTGTCGAAAGCCGCAAATTTCGCTCTGGCTTGGTGGTAAACGTTGCGATTGAAACGATTGTGCTTGAAACGATTGCGATTTCGGTTGTCATCGGTGTTTTTTGCGTGTACCCGATATCACACCGTCGCCGTCGCGAAATTTGCGGTTGGTGGTCTTTGGAAGTGGTGGTGTCGAAAGCCGCAAATTTCGCTCTGGCTTGCCGTTAAACGTTGCGCTTGAAACGATTTCAAATTTTGCTCTGGCTTGTGGATAAACGTTGCGCTTGAAACGATTGCAAATTTCGCTCTGGCTTGCCGTTAAACGTTGCGCTTGAAACGATTGCCCTTGATATGATGGCGGTTAATGAGTGAACGCGGTGTAGAGATCGAATGGCTTTAAACCGCCGACAAAAATTGCGGGTTGGGCGAAGCAAG
>JBGSMY010000128.1:0-13238 GCA_041739975.1 Pirellulaceae bacterium | reverse complement strand
CCACTCTTCGAAACGCAGGTCTCACCGCCATGCGACTGGAAGGGCACAAGGGCATCGCATCCACCATTAGAGACTTCTCAGCCAAGCCCTTGCTCTTATTTCAAATGTTACGCAAACTATAAAACTGATTTGCCCTGCGTTTCGTTTGGCGGCACTGTATTCACTCCGCGAACGTTTGCGGGAAACATCATCTATTCTGTTTCATCGATTCCAGAACCTGCCTCGGCAATGACAATGTTGTTGGTAGTCGTAGGAAGTGCATGTTTGCGAAAACGACGCGACTAGTTTACTTTAGCGCGTTAAAAAATTCCCGGGTTTCATTGGCGGCCAATTGAGATCAATTGATCCCAATTGGCCGTTTTTATGGAGTTCCGCCTTTAATCGGTTAGAGCAATCCGGTACGGCAAATTTACCTAGCGAAAATCGCGGGACTTGATCCGCAGCGCTTGCAATTCAGCGGCCAGGTCGTCCAAGCGATTAACGACAACATGAATCACACCGCTACGTTTTTCCAGCTTGCCATGCGCAATCCAGGCGGTCGAGGTACGGCAAATCTGACGATATCGTTCCCAAATGTCTGGTTTGACTACTAAATTAGCGGTACCGGTTTCATCTTCTAGCGTGACAAATGTAATGCCTTTAGCCGTGCTCGGACGTTGACGCAAAATAACTAGACCCGCAACCCGAACTTGCCGATTGTCTATTTTTGTTTCCAAACCTTCCGACGTCGTGACTCGCAGTGTATCGAGCAATGGACGATGAAATGAAATCGGATGAGCCCTCAGCGACAGTCCAATCGTTCGATAGTCGGCAAACACCTGTTGTTGATCGTCAAGTTGAGGCAACAATTCGACGACATCGTCGTCGACCCCTGTCAAATCAGCGAACAAAGGCTGACTGACTGGTTTACGTTCTTGACCCAACGCTTGCCATAACGCCTCGCGCCGATCTTGATTGAGCGAAGCGAACGCATCGGCATCGCTCAAACGGGCAATTACACTAGCCCCTAATTCGGTGCGGGTGGCAAACTCAAATACGGAAAAAAAAGGTCCGACGTCATCATATGACTTGCGAATTGTCTCAGCCACCGACTGTGGCAAACCGACGATCTCGCGCAGTCCCAGTCGCAAGGCCCATTGGTTTTGCACGGTCTTGGGCAAACCAGATGGAGGGGATGAAGGTGCGTTTGTAAGAGGTTTCAAAGTCGAATCCCAATGGCTGTGATTAACGTCGGGTGGCAACACCACCACACCGTGCCGTTTAGCATCGGATACCAACTGCGACGAGCCGTAAAATCCCATCGGTTGGCTGTTGAGAATCGAAGCCGTAAATATCGCGGGATAAAAGTGTTTTAGCCACGCGGAAACGTAAACCAGCAACGCGAAACTAGCAGCATGTGATTCGGGAAAACCGTATTCGCCAAATCCCCGAATCTGCCGAAAAACCTGATCGGCAAATTCATCGCTTAGCCCGCGGGCGCGCATCCCCTCCATTAGCTTCTGGCGAAACTGCTCGATCACCCCCGTTTTGCGCCACGCACCCATGGCCCGCCTCAATTGATCGGCCTCCCCGGGCGTGAATCCAGCAGCAACAATTGCCAACTTCATCGCTTGTTCTTGAAAGATAGGAACACCCAACGTGCGGTGCAAGACAGCGCGGATTTCGTCGTTCGGGTAGTTCACCACTTCTTCACCATTGCGCCGGCGCAAGTAGGGATGTACCATGTTGCCTTGAATCGGTCCCGGACGCACAATGGCTACTTCGATGACAAGGTCGTACCAACAGCGCGGCTTTAATCGCGGAAGCATGCTCATTTGACCGCGACTCTCAATTTGAAACACTCCTACCGTATCCGCGCGACAGATCATGTCATAAACATTGACATCATCTGCCGGGATGTTGGCCAAGGTCAGCGTAGGGCCGTGATGAGCGGCGATCAGATCAAAACATTTGCGAATCGCGGTGAGCATTCCTAAACACAAACAATCGACTTTAAGTAGCCCCAGTTCCTCTAAATCGTCTTTGTCCCATTGAATCACGGTGCGGCCGTCCATCGCAGCATTTTCAACGGGCACTAGCTCCTCCAAACTGCCTTCGGTCATCACCATGCCGCCCACGTGTTGCGACAGGTGACGCGGGAATCCCAAAAGTTCGTCGACGCGTAGACATAGCTGTTGACCCATTGATGAACGAGGGTCAATACCAACAGACTCACAACGCACGGCGAGGTCATCACAGTTGTGGTAGCCATCAATTTGTTTGGCCAGCGCATCCACACGATCGAGCGAGAGCCCGAGCGCTTTCCCCACATCCCGAACCGCGCTGCGACTGCGATAGGTAATCACCGTGGCCGCTAACCCAGCCCGATCGCGTCCATATTTTTCATACAAATACTGCAAGACCTCTTCGCGACGTTCGTGTTCGAAATCGACGTCAATATCGGGTGCCTCATTGCGTTCTTTGCTTATAAATCGTTCAAACAGCAAATCGGCCGATGCCGGATCAACGCTAGTGACACCCAAGCAATAACAAACGGCTGAGTTGGCCGCCGATCCGCGACCTTGGCATAAGATGCCGCGACTACGGGCAAAACGTACTAGGTCCCAGACGGTCAAAAAATACGCCTCATAACGCATTTCTTCGACGAGTCGCAACTCGTGCACAATGAGATTGCGGACCTTTTCGGGAATGCCTTGTGGATAGCGGCGCTCCGCACCTTGCCAAGCGAGTTCCGTGAGAAACGCGATTGGAGTTTGACCGTCCGGTGCCAATTCCCGTGGGTATTCATAACGCAATTGATCCAAGCGGAATTGACAGCGGTCGGCAATCTCAATGGTCCGTTCTAACGCGCCCGGAACAGCACTAAATTGGTGACTGCGTTCAATTCGCGTTTGCAAATGACGTTGGGCATTGGGTTGCAATCGATGTTGAATTGCGTCGACGGTCGTTCGATGACGGATCGCCGTTAAGATATCGTGGAGCGGTTGACGTTCGGGGGTATGGTAAAGCACATCACCGGCGGCAACGAGTGGTAATCGATAATTGGCCGCCAGGGACGACAAATCCGCCAAACGCTTGCGGTCGTCCGCACCGTAATACAATTCCGCCAAATAGTAACTGCGGTCGACGAACAAGTCGCGCACATCGTGGGCTGAATAACGGTGTGCTTGGGCGAACCATTCGTGGCTAGGGTGATGAGGATCATCCGAGGGTACAAATTGACGAGTCGGGCCGTCCGGTTCTAAGGCGCCAACCAATAATCCCTCGTGCAGATCCGCTAAATCCTCAAACTTCAGCCAACATTCACCTTTGGGGGCGCGTCGACGACCACGGGTGATCAATCGCGACAACCGCCCATATGCTGCGCGATCTGTCGCCCATGCAACTAACGAGGGACTATCGGCAAAACGGAGCTCAGCGCCTAAGATCAATTTTAAATCGGTCGATCGCGAGGCTGCAAATGCCCGAACGACTCCAGCTAGGGAATTCTCGTCCGTAATCGCCAATGCCGAATATCCTAACTCGACCGCGCTCGCTACCAGCTCATCCGCATGCGATGCGCCTTGGAGAAAACTATAATTCGATTTGCAATGCAATTCAGCGTAACGAATCATGGACGTGGCGAACCAGCGTGAAAGAACAGATCTTAAAAAAACCCGTTCAGAATCCTAACATAATTTAGGATCAACAAATCGTTCCACGAATGGTCAATTGCCTTGATCGTGGGCCTTTAAGCGCCGGCGTACGTCAACCATCAGGTAGAACGCCAACAAGTCCGCTGCAAACAACGTGGCCCACAAGAACCAAGCGGCATTATTCCGAAGGAAAGGGACAGCATCCAAATTGCCAAACGAGATTGGCAGTGCAAAAAATGCGAATAAGAACATGATCAAGATTCGCATCGCGCAGCCCATGCTGACAGAACAAAATGGGGGACCATGGTCCCGGAAAATCCTGAACTTGGCTGACAAGGAAAGCAAGATACCCAGAAATGCCGTCGCCATTGGCCAGTGCATCTCATGTGAAATCACCCAGTGGTACGCCCATTGGAAATCAGTTTGGAATTGGGAATTCCACGGTGCCTCGTGTTGTCGAGAACGAATGTATGTCACGATGCCAATCACGATCGGCCAAGCGACAACATTCAAAAGCGCATTGCGAACAAATTGATTGAGCGGGGGCAAACGATAAACCATTTGCCAGATTGGTAAACCACAATTTAATGCCGCATATTGAGCGATCAACGGCAACAACAAATGTGCCGGAGTCGCATTAAATTTATAGATCGCATAGGCGACCAGGCCCGCGGTTGCCAACAAAAAAACCAGTTCGAGCAAAAGTTCAAAGACCGTACGGTCTTGGCCTTCATGTAATAACATCCATCGAGCATCTCGGACGGTGAGTTCGTTGACAAGTTTTTTCGAATCCGTCAAAGCCGGTTGGACCGAGTTGCTCGGACGAAATTGTTTTTTGGCCATGTTTTTCCGCGCTATTTCTGCTTACGATTCCGTATCCTATTTTGCCGTACATCAAACCGCTTTGCGACGCCGTAGAAAGGCCAAATTGTCAAAAAATGGGGGTGGACCCGCTTTTTAATTTGCCCCGTCACCGCGGAAAATAGAGTAATTTCGATCACACTATCGCAAAGGAATGGCTGGTGCGGCCAAAGTTTTTAGTCCAAAGTTGCCGGAACCGACTGTTCTAATATCCAGTCGCGGAGTGGGGTACGGTAAGGATCAAGCTTTAATTGATCTCTTGTGGCTTGCCACAATTCTTGGCTGCGAGGTTTGCCGAGCTGTAATTCAGCATATCGCAACAACGCCTCGTCCTCGAGTTGAGGCCAGCCGCTACGGCAATGTTTGGCTCGTTCGGCCGCTTTGCTTGCTGCTTCAAATTGGCCGGATTTCGCGAGAGTCCAAGCATAATATTGCCAAGCAGGAGCGTGCTCGCGGGCCCTACTAACCCATTGCTCGGCAATGGTCAGGGGTGAATCCAATGGTTGTTGCATTTCAACGGGTAAAGTCAAAAACCACTCAAGCCACAATTGATAGGCGGAATTGGATTGAAAGGGATCCGTCGAATTTGCCAATGGCTGCCAAAGTTTCATTGTCCGTGCCACGTGCTCTTGGGCTTGCGTTTGCCGATCAGGTAACGAATGATTGAGCATGGCCAATGAAGCATGAACTCGTGCAACCAATGCTTGAGCTGAAACTGGGTAGTCCGATTTGTTATTGGTTGACGTTTTGTCCGTGAGCAGCGATACACTATCGGTTAGTTGTTGGCAAAGTAATCGTTTTTCTTCGATTGATGTCGCGAATTCGGCGGCAATCAAATAGTGTTCGATTTGAGCATTTTCGGCCCATGATTGGGTTTCCGTATTTTGTCGCAGATGATCGATTAGGACCTGATGTTGATCGAGCCATTGGCGACCCGTGGGCTCATTGCGACGAAACTGCAATTTTGCAATTTGCAAGTAACAATGTGCCATTCTCTGAACGCGATCATCCGTAATGCCCTGAGCTTGCGACAACCAGCGAAGATCGGCAATCGCATCCAACCAACGTTGCTCCGCGTCAGCTCGTTGACCGGCTTGCTCGGTGGCCAAGGCCATATTGGCCTGGAGGATCGCTTGGTTCTCGCGATAAAATGGCTCGGTAAGCAATTGATCCCAAGCGGAATGTAGGTCAAGCTCTGCTTGGCGATAAGCATTTAAAGCGGCCGCTGGTTGTTGTTGTCGTTGCCAGATTTCGGCTTGGGCGCTATAAGCCAAACTGCGGCCTTCCAACCAGTCCGGCCTCAATGGGTTCGTCTTGAGTAAACGGTCGAAGTGCAAGACCAATTGTCCGGCTATATCGCCTGCTTCCGACCATTGCTGCGACGACTTTAGGGCCCGCACATAGTCTTCGAGAATGGTTGTTTTAAGTTGCCATTGTCGGAGTTCCGGCGATTGTTGCACGAGAATGTCAGCTTGTTGCAAAGCGTCACTCAACAGCGACAGGGCATTTTCGGGAGTTTCGGTTTGCCGATGTACGCGAGCAGTAACCAATAACAGCCGCGCAAAACTATTTCTGGCTTCCAGCGAGTCGGGGTGTCGCGTCAAGACATGTTGGATAGTTGTCCGTGCTGTGTCCAATTGTTTTAGTGTTTCGTCAAAGTTATCGGCCGAGCGTTGTTGTGAAGCATCGTGCGAGAGATTCACAAGTGCCAATCCAAGGACTGAGTTGACCCACTGCGTTCGCATGACGACCAGTTCATTATTGTCGGTCGGTGATTTTTGAATCAGTTCGTCAAGAACACTTTTTGCCGACCGGTAATGTTTGGTGGCCGTTTCGCGATCGTCAATAAGTCGTGCTAAGTCGCCAAGACGAATATGACAATGAGCAAGTTCGGCTTGATCGTCGGCAGAGCTCTCTGTTTGGGCAAGTAACGTCTGGTAGTGTGACTGGCCTTGTTGCAAAAGATCTTGTCGCAACGGCGCTAAACCCGGATAGTACTGCAGATTGCCGCTAAGATCGATCAACCAACGATCGGCCGCAGTTCGCGCGGCAAGCAATCGCTGTTGGGCTTGTTCTCGGCTGCGTTGTTCGGCGACCAGTGCAGTCTGCGTTTCTTCATGAGCCACCACCACTTGTTGTTTGGCTGCAATTTCGGATTGGTGTGATCGCGAAATGATTCCGGTCGCGATGGAGGCCACAAAGGCAACTGTAATTGCCGAAAAGAATATAGCGCGAAACAGAGTTTGATGACGACCGGCCCAGCGATCCCAACGTTCCCAGATTTTTTCACAATATACGTTTATGGGCTGACCGGCTAAGAAATTCTGCAAGTCATTTGCAAGGTCTTGAGCGTGCGAATAGCGATCCGATTGTTCGCGCTGTAAGGCATGATGACAAATAGCCATTAGCGGCTTGGCAATTCCAGCTCGATATTGCGACAACGGCCGGTAGTCACAATGGGCCACTTTTTCGATCGTATGTTCGATGCTATTGGACTGAAAAGGCGAAACGCCCGAAAGTAATTCATACAAAATAACGCCCAGCGAAAACACATCAGATTGTTCGTTGAGTAAGTCGTTGTTGCCGAGCGCTTGTTCAGGCGCCATGTAAGCCGCCGTACCCATGACACGGCCGTCGAGCGTCAAATGAGAACTACCTAAACGATGAACGATCGAATCGGCCGACGCTCTGTTGCCGGCGGTCGAGGGCGCGGATTTGGCTGCGGCAGTTGAAGGTTTAGGTTTTGACGATTTGAGTGATTTGGCTGATGATTTCGCGGACGATTTAGGCGGAGACTTGTCGGAAGCATCTGAGTTGTGGGATAGAGGTGCCGCTGCCAGAGCAGGGGGCAGAGTTGAACAATAATCATCTTTGGAGGGTTGCGAGACGTCTCCAAATCTAGGGACAATTGCATTAGCCGGTCGGTTGACGATCAAGGTTTGTGCGGCGCTGGAGTCAGATAGATCGCGACGAATTGTTCGGGCCAAGCCCCAGTCCAAAACTACCGTCTCGCCAAATTCACCCAGCATTATATTTGCCGGTTTAAGATCGCGATGGATGATGCCGCGGCGATGGGCAAAGGCCAGGGTTTGACAGACGCTGAGAAATCGTTGTAACAGTTCGTGTCGTAGCCGAATTTTTTCCGGGCCATTGGGCAACGATCGATATTCGTTGATTCGTTGCGCCAATGTCACGCCTTGCAAGCGTTTCATGACGTAGTAGGGCAAGCCCTGGTCATCGACCCCTAATTCATGGACGGGGACAATTCCAGGATGTTCGAGTTGACCCGTGATTTCGGCTTCATTAATGAAGCGAGCGATTGCTTCGTCGCTGAGTCCCGAATCGATAATTCGTTTGACCACGACTTCGCGACCAAGTTGATGATCCGTGGCTGCGGTGACGACCCCACAGCCGCCGCGACCGATTTCTTGGAGTGATTCAAACCGCTTCCAGCCGAGTGGGATGCGCTCAAGTTGTTGAACCAATCGCGGCGACAACCGAGGGTTTTGGCGAATGCTGGAACTTGGCGACGAATGGTTGCGCGAGTTTTTTGGAGATTCCGGGGTCGTTGGTCGCGCGACAGGTGAGTCGGCGGCGGTGGCTCGTTCGGCTGCTGGTGATGAAACGCCAGCATCCGAAACGGCCGGAATAATACCAACTAAAGTCTGGTCGGAATTGTGCGATGCGGCACTCTGCCCCGTCGGTGCCACGATTGGTACCGGGAATGAATGAGCTCCAGGGGCAGATGCATCGGTCGACATAGTTGACTAGGGTCCGCCTACTACTAGATTGCGGCCATTGCGTTTGGCGTCATAAAGCCTGGCGTCGGCCAAGGCAACGATTGAGTCGCGATCGATAAGTTTTTCAGGATCTGGTGCCGCCACGCCAACACTGATCGTGACTTCGAGTGGTCCGGCCGAGGTCTCAAATGGATCAGCGGCGATCGTAGCGCGACAGCGCTCGCCGAGTTGTAACGCAGCGGATAAATCTTCTTCGGCAACAACTATTGCAAATTCTTCGCCCCCAAATCGAGCAAAGACATCATCACTGCTGATGACGGACTGAATACGTTGCGACATTTCCCGCAAAACTTCGTCACCCGCCAAGTGACCATAAGTGTCGTTGATTTTTTTGAAGTGATCGATGTCAAACATGATGACGGCCAAAGGTCGTGCGTGACGGCGACTGCGGACGACTTCGCGATCCAAGCACTCGATGAGATAACGTTTGTTGAAGGCGCCGGTCAGACCGTCGCGCGTCATCATCGTATACACGGTTTCGTAGTACTGCGATTCCATGTCATTGTCGGCCAGGAATCGAAAAATGCGTTTGCCCAAACGAACCCGGTCACCCGTATTGAGAATGGCTGTTTGTACGGGCAGATCGTTGACCAGAATTCCATTGGTGCTGCCCAGATCGGTAATTTCGAAACCGGCGGTGGTCCATTGAATGCGAGCGTGTTGACGCGAGATTGAACTATCATCGAGGCGCAGTCCACAGCCTTCCGCCCGGCCGATAATCATCGGGGCGGGCGTCAATTCGATTTTCCCTTGCTCTAAATCCAAAGGATGTAACTGGACCAACCATTGATTGGTGGGAGCTTGCGCGGCATTACCCGCAGGAGCCAACATTACGGTAGCAAAAGTCATGGGTTCCATGATCGCAATCCTTGGATAGTAAACTGAGTCAACGGTCGGGCGCAGCAGGGACGCGAAAATGTGGGTTGCGACTGAGGGGGACGTTGTAAACAACCCAGGTAAACCGGCTATTTTCTTGCGGTTCGAGCGGTTAAGTTATCGATCGTAACGATTTTGCGGCAGAAGGTTGCCCCGGGGCGAAAGGTTGACCAGCAATGGAATTAAAGGAAACGAAAAAGTTGGGTTGGACCCAGGGAATCGCAATTGCATTGGGACCGATGTTGTTCGCGCTCATTGTCTGGGGGCAATTGTTCGTTCGGGAAATCGAAGGTCGCCCGGATCTTTCCCTGACTCCAGCCGCCAATCTAGTATTGGCAGTCGCGGTGTGGATGTTGACTTGGTGGATAACCGAATCGGTACCATTGGCCGTTACCGCTCTGTTGCCGATGCTGTTGTTCCCTTTGCTACAGATCATGCCGCAAGAACAAGCCGCGGCACCGTATGGCGATCCCGTTGTGTACTTGTTTTTTGGCGGTTTTGTCTTGGCGCTGGGGCTCGAAACGCATGGTTTGCATAAACGAATCGCTCTGGCAATTATTCGTTGGACCGGATTTTCGCCCCCACGTTTGGTGCTTGGGTTTATGTTAGCCACGGCGCTGTTGAGTATGTGGATCAGCAACACGGCGACTGCGGTGATGATGTTGCCGATGGCGGTTTCCGTTTTGAACTTAATGAATCAGGATCCAGCCAATCGGGTCGATTCGCGTTTCGCTGCGGCACTGGTTTTGGCTATCGCCTATGGCGCAAATATTGGTGGGATGGCCACGTTGATTGGAACGCCGCCCAATCTGGTGATGGCCGGATATTTCCGCAAAGAGCTTGGAATTGAAATTTCATTTATGGCATGGTTTACAGTCGCAATGCCCGTTGTGATCGTTTTGTTGTTTGTAACCTATTGGCTATTAGTAAGCTGGCTGTTTCCCTGTCGCAAAATTCAGCTGCCCGCGGTTGAGCAGATTTTTGCGACCGAAAGGGCTCGTCTTGGAATAATGGGACGAGCCGAACTTAGCATGTTGGTGGTGTTTGTAGTGACTGCTAGTCTGTGGGTATTGCGAGGAACTATCGTCAGCTTTTTTCCAGGCTTGGCTCTGTCGGATACCAGTATCGCGTTACTGGCCACGATCGCATTGTTTGTGATTCCAGCTCAAACTAGGCCGTTTCGTCCGCTGCTGACATGGGAGGCGACGGCTCGTTTGCCTTGGGGAATTCTGTTGCTGTTTGGCGGCGGACTTTGTTTGGCAGAAGCATTTCGCGTAACGGGCGTGATTGTGACGTTGGGTAATATGTTTGCCAGTATTGGCGGCGGGAATTTTTGGTTAACGGTTATCTTGCTCACGGGAGCCGCATTGTATTTGACCGAAGTCATGAGTAACGTCGCCTTGGTTACTGTATTTATACCGGTGATCTGCGGAATCGCGACACAAATGGATTTGAATCCTTTGACCCTGGCAATGCCGGCTACGCTGGCGGCCAGTTGCGCGTTCATGTTTCCCATGGCGACACCACCCAACGCGATCGTGTTTGCCAGCGGGCAGATTTCGATCCGGCAGATGGCGGTTGCCGGGTTTTGGCTAAATTTGGCATCGATCACAGTGATTGTGATATTGACGCAGATACTTATTCCGTGGGCGATCTGAAACAGGGGTATCGCAGCTTCCCAGAATTCGGACCACCAGGATCAAATGGTTTGCAATCTAAATTGGTTATCCAAGAATTTTAGTGGCTGGCCGGGGGGCGAACTCTCAGGTTTCTCTAGTCGATTGGCCACGATTTATGAAGCTTCCCGAACTACTTTGCGTGAACCTCGCGATAGTGCGTGTTGAGTCGAATTCAATCTTGCCAACAATTCCCTGCAACCAGTCTGACGCCCGCCCGAATCCGTCGCTCGTGCTTTTCGTGTTTTTCGCGGTTAAATCTTTTTTGCCATTAAATTTCGCGAAGTGTCTTAGTGTTTCACGAGTTCGATATGTTCAAATTTGCCAGACAGAACTTGACGGCCAACGGCACCCGGCCGCACACTTGAATGTGTTAAACAAAGCAGATACAGTTGCCGCCACTCAGATCGTTTAAGCAATGTGTTTAAAGTTTAAAAAATGTGTTCAAACACTGCGTTCAATTGCCGCTGGTGCACGAATTGTCATTCAGCGTTGCTTATCGTTTTGTTCAAATGACATTTCTCGTTCATCGAGATCAATATTGAATTCGATTGATTCGATTCTAATGCGACGACGTGACCTAAGATCAGCGAATTCGTGCAAGACGTGGCGCTGAAATGCAACCTTAATACCGTCGTCGTGGCCGCCGACGTATTCGTCGGCGTTTTTAGCTGGCTCCTAAACTTTTGTGGCAATTATTTTGTCTTGGATTGTATTGTAGCCGCCGCTGTCCTCAGCGGCGGTTTGTAAACCGAAATACCTTTTGTGGCAATTATTTAGTCTTGGATTGTCCGCCTGAGGACAGGCGGACTTACTGTAGCCGCTTTCCTCAGCAGCGATTTTGCCGCCAACCGCATGGCAATTTGCCCGGTAACAACAAATATTATCTTTCTTAATTTTCCAGGGCTAGTAAAATGGGGCTATTCTGTGCAGCTTTACCCGGCTTTTCCTCAAGGAGATTACTTCATGTGTCGCGTATTTGTTATCTTCGCGTTATTGTTTCTTTGTGGCGCGGACGTCGTTTCAGCGCAACTTTTTAGCGGTCGATTTTTGGGAAACCGTTGCCGCAATTCTCAAAATCGGATGATTTGGCAATGTCCTGTGCCATCGTGTAATGTGCCAATGTGTTCATGTTGCGAAGTCATTTTGATTCCCGAGACTATTACACCGCCCGTTCAAATTCAAATTCCAGACGGAACCCCACCGATAGTTGTTCCAGAAGGATCAGCGCAAGAGAAAATTTTGCGGACGAACCCATCGCTTGAACAGTGTCTTAATAGTTGTGTGTATAGCAAGTGTAAGCAGGATTGTGAAGCTTATTGTTTTTGTCGATTTATGGACCTGTCAAATTGTAAAAGTCATGCACAATGCGCTTGGCTGATACCTCTGTATTGTGGCACCCATCCCCAAGCCCAGGTGTTGTGCCCTGACATATCAAGGTGTTGCGACACGACTTTGAACGATTGTTGCGCGTTGCCTGGGGGTTGTAAATTTCGCCCAATCCGCCGAGTGTTGAGTTGGCTGCGTTGTCGCTGATCGTATAAGCGGAGAGCGGATAGGCGACAAAAATTTGTTGCAACTAATTGACGAGAACCAATCGAATAGAAACGTCGGCCGAGCCGTGATTAGGCCGGCTTAAAACAAATCCGGACCGACAGCTGTTCAGTGGGTTATAGATATTACCACCTTTGGAAAACGCTTCTACAAAAAAGGGTGTAATCACAAAGTTCTCTGTCCATTCCATTTGATTACCTGAGGTGGCCCACGGTTGACGGGCGCGGTATTCCTTAAAGATTTTGCATGAGCTCGAAGCGGTTTGGTGACAGGTAATCTATTGATGAATGTCGGCGAATCGAGTTGAAATAATTGACGTAATCCTGAATTTCTTTGAGTGCTTCGTTGAGGGATTGGTAAGTTGTCATTTCCAATTCGGTTTTGATGGTTCCAAAGCACGATTCCATGAATGCATTATCGTAGCAATCGCCGGCGCGGCTCATGCTCTGTCTCATTCCAGCTCGATCGAGAATCTTGCGGTACTCTTTTGCCGCGTACTGCCCGCCGCGATCCGTGTGGTGAATCAGTTCTCGGGTGGGTTGTCGTTGTTTGATCGCTAGCGTCAAGGCCTTGATCACGAGCGTCGCTTCCATATTCATGTTGAGCGACCAGCCAACGATTTTCCTTGAAAACAAGTCCATCAAAACTGCTAGATAAGCGAACTTGTTTTGCAGCCCGATGTAGGTGATGTCGCCTACCCAGACTTGATTGACTTGGTCAACTACAACTCCTTCGAGCAAAAGATTTTCGTTGTACCCGAGCGTATGTTTACTCTCCGTCGTCCTGGGTTTGAACGACTTGGGCTGAATTGCGACAAGGCCCATTTTTTCCATGTT
>JBGSMY010000126.1:0-9612 GCA_041739975.1 Pirellulaceae bacterium | reverse complement strand
CATCCGCGGATCGGTCAGGCCCTCAAAGTGACGGGCAATCTCAAGTTTCGCCATTTTCTCTCTCCAAAGAAAAAATGCGATTTACAAAATTTGCCCTTCCCCCAAAACCCCATTTTGCCTAAACAGTGCGCTGGCCCTGACTGAACACCCAAGGAATCGCACGAAGTTTGTCTAAACTGCGTTGACCACCGCGTCTCGGCGGACGCGACCCAATCGGTAATTGCTCGATTTCGCCAATAGGCGTCGCCTGTTCAAAATATTCAATGAAGCCTGGCATTGTCACCAATTTTCGATAGTGGTCAAGCGCCGTTATGGACAACTCTTCCATCCACTGAATCCATTCGTCGCACACGATAGCCGACGGCCGCATGCTAACAAGTATGGTTGACCAGATTACTTGCTCCAAATGCCGTCGGGCAATCTGTGGATCATCGTATCGAGCGCTCAAGACTTCGCCTTGTTCGGTTACCCGCATCGAACCGTTAATTATTTCGCGCGGAGACGACAGAACACTGCGTGCCGCCGGTCCACCGCCTCGACCCAGCGCCCCGCCACGACCATGGAAAAATAAGATTCTGACGCCATGTCGCTCGGCGACTCGAACAATGGCCGCTTGCGCTTTGTACTGCGACCAAGCCGCAGCCAAATACCCACCATCTTTAGTACTGTCTGAGTACCCAATCATAATCGTCTGGCGTTGTCCATCGTTTCGGACTTCGTCTGCATAAGCCGGGTGGCTTAATATTGACTCCACAATCGACGCGCTGTTATTCAAATCGGAAATCGTTTCAAACAATGGAACAATTGCCATTGGCAATCGCTGATCAGCCAAGCCATAGCGGATGGCAGCCCAACGACTAAGCCACAATACGGCCAATAGGTCACTGGGGGATCGCGTCATGCTGATCATATGACAACCCAGCGCATCGGGTCCATTGATTCGAACAGTCTCGGCCAACAATGCAAATAACTGTAACGTTTCTTGCGATTGGCTGGACAAATTCGACAACTCGATATCCCGCACTTGTCCCAGCGATCTTGTCAGAATTTCCTGGCGCGATGGTTCGTCGAGTTGGGCATAGTTGTCCGCGATACCCAGAGACCGCAAGACGTCATCGAGGACACCGACGTACCAACTCGATTCCTGCCGAACATCCATCCGCATGGCATGAAAACCAAAAACATCAATCTGTCGCTTCCAAGCATCAATTCGAAGTGCGATTAATTCTCCACCTACACCGGCCAATAGGCTGTTATTGAGTATCACAACGTCCGCCTTGAATTCACGGACGTTGGCATAGGCACCTTCGGCTGGTTCCTGAAAAATCTGCGAGCTTTGCGTTTGCTCCAGTCGCCATTGAATCATTCTCAAGTATCGGCGATAGCAATCACTGGGAGCAATTGGTTTTATCAACTCGGCCAGCGCAGGCCAATGCACCAACGCCGCGGCCAATGTTTTTTCGACTTCCATTGTCGGGGGTGAGCGTAACGACGACAGACTTAGACTTCGCCGCAAAGTTCGGCACTGTTTAATGTGTTTGGCAAGTACGAACGATCGCAAGCGGGCTAAGGCGCGGGAAGTAACCTCCCAAGTCACATTTGGGTTCCCATCGCGGTCACCACCAATCCATGTGGCAAATCGCAGAAACGTTGGTACCTTAAATTCAAAATCGGCGTACTGTTGCTTCAAATAAAATTCGAGCTCTTCGTACAGTTCCGGTACCACTTGCCACAATGTTTCAAAGAAAAACAGACTGCGTTCCAGTTCTTCCAAAACGGTTGGACGGCGTTCGCGAAGAAAGTCGGTTTGCCACAACATGGCCATGTCGATCCGCAATTCCCGATCCCATGCCTCGCGTTGTCGCGGCGCAGCAGTTTGAGAATCAAGCGATTCGAGATGTTGCCGCAGGTCGCGGATTTTCTCGCGCAGCGAACGCCGCTTAGCTTCTGTCGGGTGCGCAGTGAAGACCGGTTCAATCACCAATCGTTCCAACAGGTCTTGCATTTCGCGAGCACTACATCCTTGTTGACTCAATTCGACGATTGCTGCCCCAATCGATTCGCCACGCGGGGCAGGGTAACTGGCCATTTCGCGAGCTCGCAGCACTCGGACTCGATGTCGATCCTCGGCTAAGTTGGTTAAGTCAAAATAAATTCCGAAAGCACGAATGATTTCCTCGATTTGTTGACGGCTCAGTCCCTCGATCAGTGTGTCAAGTTCTCGCTGAGACTCCAAATCGCCCTGTCGACTTGACTTGGAAAGGCTGCGAATCCGCTCGACCAGGTCCCGCGTGCCTGCGGGTGCCAAAAGATCGATGGTCTCGCCCAGCCGATCAATTAGAAATCGAATCTCTGCATGCAGTTGTTCTTCCATGGCCGATTATTTCCGTCTAAATATTGGCGAAAACGACTTTTATAGTTTGTTTGTATTTGGCACTAACCGTCAGTTCGGCCAATGAACAAAGAAAACACGCGAGGATTGCGGAGTGCCAATGCGACCCACACCAGTACTCCGATAATGATCGGCATGAAGTAGGCATCGCCGATACGGACATGCGTGGCGACGGCACCACCCAAGTACGCTGTTAATAATATTGCGCCCCACAAAGCCGTTGCCGGCACCAGGAACAGAAGTGTAACGACGACCTCGACGACTCCAATGTATGTCATTACCTCTTCGGTCCAACCCAGTTTGGAAAACATCTCGGCTTTCCCTTCCCACTGTGTGAATTTTCCACCAGCACTTGCGCCAATTAGCATGGCTGCCAATAGTCCACTTAAAACCCAGCCAATTATTCCCCGAGTTCGTTGATTCATGAAAAAATTCTTCCTGTTATTCGGTTTCCGGTCAAATATGAGTGTCCGTCAAATGCCTTTCATTAAGCGCCTGATTCTACAACAAAGCACGGCGGGCCGAAAATCTCAAATGAATTTCAGAGTCAATTTGCCGACCATTGTTTTTTTTCATCGATCACGATTGCACGGTTTTTTAGTTGAAAAATTTGTTCCGCGGATGATTCTAAAAAAAATCGGAAAAACCAAATCGCCCTCGCATCTTAATGAAATGGGGATATCGTCCCGCCAATTCGGTTTCGGATTATGCCAAAAGCCATGACCTATTTCATGTCTTTGGTGTACTCCTCATTCGCTTTAAACATCGGGAGAACGACCATGGGCAATGATGGAACGCGATTTTTGCCGCGGACTTATCGCGGGGGCAGTTATGAAGTGACCATTCAGCCGGATCGTTCGATTAAAGTTAAACAAGGAGATTGGCTCAGCAAATACTCAATGGCGATCTATGGCGACTTTAATCATATCAACCAGTTTTATCGCAAGAATGGCGGAAGCTACCAAACGATCATCGACAAAGACCGCATTGAGGTTGGCGAGACGCTTTACCATCCCGGAAAACTGCCCGGCGAGCCGCAAACAGGCAAACCTGGCACGGCCCCCATCGGCATTTCGCCCCCCGGAAATACTCCGCCGGTTGACGATGGTCAACCCAAGTCCTCCAACGCAGCCTTATTCTTAAAATGGCTGTATGAGCGTTTTGTAAAGACCGATTATCAAGTCACCGGAACGGGCGGCGGCGACCTTTCATTTTCCTTCGTAACTGCTCAATACGCCACGATCTGCATCGAAAAAAAATCGGTAGCTGTACAGACTTGGTTCCATGCCTTGGCAGGGGGCTTAACATTGGGTTGGCCCAGCGAAGGATTTTCGATTGGCGGCTCGTTCTCCACGACACACTTCCCTAGCGCCGGGGCAGTCGTCCGGTTCGCTTGGCGAACGTCGTTAGATATCAGTGATTTCCGCCACGGAATTGTCGTTCTTGAATTCGGTGCAAACTTCTTCGTCGGTGGCGCTGTGTCAGTAGTAGTCTTTGGCCTGCAGTTTCCAGGAATATTACTTAAAGGTATTTTTAATTACTTCGTTAATCAGGATCTCAACCAATTGCGGAGCGCCTTTGACCGCACAGCACCCGCCGGTTGCCTACTTTTGGCCGGCGGCAATGCCGGTATTCCTGGCGCGAGCGTCGCGGGTCGCGTCGGCGCGATGTACGATCGCGGCTATTTTGGGATCTAATTCTACTGCGAATTTCGGAAACGAATTATTCTTAAAGTTCTCGACTAAACCCCTGCCAATGCAACATCCATTGCCAGCGGGTACACATTCTAATCATCTCCGATTACACTGATCCAGCCGGAGCACGTGTGGACCAAATTATTTGAGTGGCACCGCCTTCGGCGATTCGATTGTTTTGATGGACAAGGTGCAAGACGAAGTTTTCGTCGGATCGGGGAGCATGATGGGTCACACAGTTTCATTGGTTCGTTCTGTCTTTTGGGCAATTGTCTTGGCATCTTCGGCCTACGCGCCTTCACTTTCGGCGCAACAATTGGAACTCAAACCAAATGACCACATTTGCATCATTGGCAACACGTTGGCCGAACGGATGCAGCACAGCGGCTGGCTTGAAGCCAATATCCAACGTCGGTTTCCCCAACATCAACTCGTAATTCGCAATCTGGGCTTTTCCGGAGACACTATTAAGACGCGGCTGCGTTCCAGTGGTTTCGGCTCGCCCGACGATCATTTGAAACGTTCTCAAGCCGACGTTGTGTTGATGATGTTCGGATTTAACGAATCGTTTGGCGGCGACGAACAGATTGAGACCTTCAAAAAAGACTACGATGCGGAAGTCAAACGCATGCTCCAACAGCAATATAGCGGCAAATCGCCACCACGCATCGCGCTAATCTCGCCCATCGCCTGTGAAGATAACCCGGTTATCTCGAATCGGACTGTTGACGAAAATAACGCGCGCCTCAAGAAGTACACACAAGCGATTGCAGAAGTCGCTCATGACAATCAATTGCCATTTGTTGACTTGTTTTCGTTTTTTGACATCTCGAATCACAGCAAACGGCATTCTGAAATTTTTCATTCTTATAACACTTTCAATGGCATTCATCTTTCGGATTCTGGCGACCGTGAAATTTCCAGTTATCTGTGCGATGCACTTTTTGGCAAAGTCGTATGGCAGCCAGATGAATTGGAACCAATACGCCGAGCAGTTCAAGAGAAAAATTTCTATTGGTTCAATATGTATCGCACCACCGATGGCTATTCGATCTTTGGCGGTCGCGGTGAATTGGAATTCGTCAATCGGCAAACAAATCGCGAAGTGATGACTCGCGAATTAGAAATTTTAGAAGTCATGACGGCCAATCGCGACCCACTCGTCTGGGCCGCGGCCAACGGTAAATCGCATCAAGTCGATGACAGCAATACGCCGCCTTTTCTTGAAGTGAAGACTAACAAACCCGGTAGTGGCCCCGAGGGAACGCACACATTCCTGAGCGCCCAAGAAGCTGTCGCAAAAATGAAGATTCTGGATGGCTTTCAAATTGCACCATTTGCCTCCGAGGAGCAATTTCCAGAACTCGTCAACCCAGTGCAAATGTCTTTTGATACTCGCGGCCGATTGTGGGTCGCGGTCTGGCCCAGCTACCCGCACTGGAAGCCCAAAGACCAGATGAACGACAAGTTGTTGATCTTGGAAGACACCAACGGTGATGGTCAAGCCGACAAATGCACAACGTTTGCCGACGGGCTGCACAATCCCACCGGTTTTGAATTCTATGGTGGCGGCGTATATGTCGCCCAAGTGCCAGACGTTTTATTTCTCAAAGACGTTGATGGTGACGATCGCTGCGATGATCGCCAGCGCGTCCTGCACGGCATCGATTCGGCCGATACGCATCACAGCATCAATTCCTTTACTTTGGGTCCGGACGGTGCGCTCTATTTCCAAGAAGGCACATTTCACCACACCCAGATTGAAACTCCTTACGGCCCAATTCGAAGTATTAACGCCGGTTCGTTTCGATTTGAACCTCGCACGTTTCGCACTGAACTCTATACGGCCTATGGGTACGCCAATCCGCATGGGCATGTATTCGATCAATGGGGCCGCGATATTATTCACGATGGGACGGGATCTGATCCTTACGACGCAGCGATAATTTCAGGCCATCTTCCATTTCCACAAAAACATCCGGGCGCGCCCGTCGTCTACAATCGCCGCACACGACCGTGCCCCGCTACTGAATTCGTCTCGACAGGTCATTTTCCGGAATCGATGAACCAAGAATTGCTCGTACAAAATGTCATCGGCGACCTAGGAATTTTGCGATACAAGATTTCCGAACAGGGAGCCAGCGTAGGTGGCGAAGAACTTGAGCCGCTACTATTATCTAGCGATCCCAATTTCCGCCCAGTTGACCTCGAATTTGCGCCCGATGGATCCCTGTATTTAGTCGACTGGCACAACCCCATCATCGGACATATGCAACATAACTTGCGCGATCCAAGTCGCGATAAAGCTCACGGCCGCGTGTACCGAATTACTCACAAACAGAACCCATTGCGAGTTGCCAAATCGGAATCCGAACAATCGATCGCCGAACTGTTAGTTGGGCTGCAAACGGGTGACTTGAGAACGCGTTATCGCACGCGAATTGAGCTGACGACGCGGGATACCAACGAGGTCTTGCAGGAAGCCCAAACTCAAATCTCCCGTTTGTCAATGGAAAAGCCCAGCGATCAATCACGGCTGTTAGAGTTGTTGTGGTTGCACCAACAAATGGGTCGCCCCAACCTGGAACTTCTCCAAAATCTACTACAGGCCTCGGACCATCGTGTTCGAGCGGCCAGCGTTCGGATCTTGACCGATTGGCGTCACTATATTTCGGAAACACCTGCGCTATTGGCTCAAGCAGCGGCCGATCCCCATCCGCGAGTGCGTTTGATGGCAGCCCGCGGCGCTAGTTTTCTATCAGAATTTGACGGCCTGCGTGCAATCGCGGTCGCGGCCGGACACGAGCGCGATCGGTACATTGATTATGTAATTCGCGAATCGATGCGCAGCGTTTCCGGCAAATGGCGCGACCAAGTTGAAAAATTAGACTGGCTGAAGGATTTAAACCCTATCGCCATGCAATTTGTTCTCGACCGTTTGGATGCGATGCAAATCATCAAGCTACCAATGAATATTAATTTGGCCAACTATTTATTGACGCGGGCAGGTATCGAAGAAAAGTTGCGAGCCGAGGCATTAAACATGGTCAGCCTCAACCAAAATCAATCGCCGTCACGCATCTTAGTCGACGTCCTAGCACAGCTCAATCAAAATGGTGCAGATCGGGTAGTGGTTCAAGAGCTGATTCGACTGTTGTCGACACAGCCAGCGGCAGAGTTAAAGTCGGTACGCGAAACGTTAGTCCAATTTGCTCGCGACTCCGACATGAAGGCTTTGCGACAACTTGGTTTTATTGGATTGGCAGTTGCCGACCAGAATATCGAGCCGAGTTGGCGTTTGGCGCTGGAGCGGCCAGCGCGGTTAGTTGATCTAGCAACCGCCATGCCACTAATTCCTGACTTGCAGCTGCAACATCAACTTTTTCCAAAAGTGCAAAGCCTGATCTCACGTTTACCGGAGTCGATTGCCGATGGTCTGGAACAACGCCCCCAAGGTCTCGCGAGATATGTGCGAATCGCGTTGCCTGGTCCGCGTCGGATCTTGACCCTGGCGGAAGTAGAAGTGTTGCGAAATGGCGAAAACTTGGCTCGTCTGGGGACGGCAACCCAATCGAGCACTTCGCATAGTGGTGCCGCGGCGCGTGCAATCGATGGCAACCGCAGTGGTCGCTACAACGATGGCGGGCAAACACATACTGCCGAAACGACTGCAGATCCCTGGTGGGAACTCGATCTCAAACAAGATCAAGACATCGACACGATTCGCATTTTCAATCGGACAGACGAACAACTTGGACAGCGACTCGCAGGTTTTACGCTGCAGGTGCTCGACCAGAATCGAACCGTGCTGTTTCAAGTGTCTGACCAGCCAGCTCCGGCCGAATCGATCGACATTCCTACCGAGATTACCGACCTGGCGACTCGCATCCGCCAAGCCGCGATTGCCGCGATTGCACAGGTTCCCGGACGCGAACAAGGTCTATTTGAACAATTTAGCCAATTGATACTTAGCAATGACCAAGCAGAAACTGCAATGCGCGCTGCCCAACGGCTTCCAACTACGGCTTGGCAATCCGCATCGCTTAGCACACTTGCGGAAACGATCGTCACACGATTGATTGCCGTACCCGTCGAGCAACGCGGCCAGCCACAAACTCTGGAATTGATCCAATTTGGCGAACAATTGGCCGCTGCGTTGCCGCCAGCAGAGGCGCACGCATTGCGAAGTCAACTTAGTACCCTTGGCGTCAAAATTGTTCGTCTAGGAACGAAGCCACATCGTATGGCTTTTGACAAAACCACGTTAGTCGTTCCTGCAGGACAAGCCGTGGTAATGTTTTTTGAAAACACCGACATGATGCCACACAATGTGGTGATCACCGAACCTGGCTCGATGCAAGAAATCGGTGAGCAAGCCGAGTTGGAGTCGCAACAACCTGGCGCACAAGCGAAACATTACGTGCCCAACAACTCAAAAATACTCGTTTCGAGCAAATTGATTCAGCCACAAGAAACTCAGCGACTCGAATTTGTAGCGCCCCAAAAGCCTGGCATTTACCCTTATGTTTGCACTTATCCTGGGCACTGGCGGCGAATGTACGGTGCCATGTACGTCGTCGCCTCGCCAGCTGATTTTCAGGCTGACCCAACTGCCTATATTGCCGCCAATAAATTGGTAATCCGCGACGACTTGTTGGCGCTAGTGAACCGCACCGTGACAGAATGGAAATTAGGTGACTTGAGCCCAGCAATCGCATCTGAGTTTACCTCCGGACGCGATTATGAAAGTGGCAGCCAAATGTTTATTCTGGCGAGTTGTATTTCTTGCCACAAAATGAATGACAAAGGATATGAACTCGGGCCCGATCTCACGAAGCTCGATCCCAAATGGACGGTAGAGGAGACGCTGAACCATTTATTAGAACCTTCCACAAAAATCGATGACAAGTATCGCACGCAAATTTTCCAATTGGACACAGGCAATGTTGTCTCGGGCGTCGTAGTTTTTGAAGACGATCGCATCGTCCGATTGGTAGAGAATCCGCTGCAAGAATCGAATCCAACAACGGTGGACAAGGACTCTATCGAAGGGCGGCGAGTTTCCGAGATTTCGATTATGCCCAAAGGATTGCTGGACTCGTTATCTAAGGAAGAGATTTTGGATTTAATGGCTTATCTGACAGCCCAAGGCAAGCCCGATCATCCAATTTATTCCGGATCCAAAGATTAGCGAACGCTGCCGACTTTATCGCCGCCGAATTTATTGCCGCCGAATTTATCGCTGCCGGATTTAATGGGAACACCAAAGCCAGTTCCGGTCAAAACCGACATCTTTGCGCCGGCTTTCCGGTTGTAGGGATTAGGTGGCAGCCTGAATGGCTAAATTGCTGGGTTCGGACCATAGATTCGCACCGCGAATTACCTTGCGCACCCTAGATTTGTTTATGTCCAGCGCGACTTGAGCCGTCCTCGAATTTGTCTTAGGTGGGACGCAGCGCCGGCAGCGAACTATTGCGGGTGGCCGATGATTTTAAGATTGTTTCCGGATACGACGTCTCAAGCAAT
>JBGSMY010000118.1:0-16960 GCA_041739975.1 Pirellulaceae bacterium | reverse complement strand
GTAGGTCAGCCTGTCCTCAGGCTGACAATCGACGACTAATTACTGGCAACAAAAACAAAGAGAGCTTTCTATTCCGCCGCTGAGGACAGCGGACGGTTACTGTAACAGCGGACGGCTACGGATTGAGGTAGGGAAGCCGTGGTTAGCGACTCCCCTCCCACCGAACCAGACTGGCGGATCTCCCGCATCCGGCTCTCCGGTTGATTGTTACTGACGAGCAGGTTGACATTCGCGAGCATGGGCGGCTGTCATGTTGAACAGCCCAAGCTCCGCGAACAGGGACATTGGATAACGGTGATGGTCCAGACCGCGTCCTCGACCCTGCCGGCCTGCGCGCTTGCGAAGGATGCTCCTCAGACGCATGCGAATCCAGCCGTCTAGCTCGGGGAACGTCGTACGCCAGCTGTGTTTGAAATATTCATACCAGCCGCGTAGCGTGCGGTTCACGTTGGCCACAATTGTCTGCATACTATGGCCGTTGGTACGGTGTGTCTTGCTGCGGATCGTTTCCTTGAACTTGCTTAAGCTCTTCTTCCGGGGAAACCGGCGATGCTTGATAAAGCGATGGCCAAGGCATCCGTTGGAATCACGAAAAGGGAGCGCGCGAATTGATAAACACGGCGCCAGGCGGCGATCCGTTCGAAGGTTTTCGCTTCCGAACCGATAATAATCTCAACATCAACTATATCTGGCTTTACACTTACATTACCAAAGGTACCCCCGGACATCACAATCGAGTCTGGTTCGATCATGTGGTGGTGGCAAAAGAATACATCGGCCCGATTCAGATCGGTACGCCTCCCGCGCAGTAGAAGATTTTCTGTTTCAAGTTAGTTCTGTTGCGCCTGCCATTTATGGACCGCCTCTCGCGGCCGATCGTTTTTCCCAGGTTCATTCCGCGGGGAGCCGTGCAGATATGCCCAATCAAGATTCTTCGGCAGCCGGTTGCGATGTCAAAAGATTCTCTCCCGGTGTCCATGACTTTTTTGCTTGTTCTTTGATTTCTTTGGCGTCACTTTGTAACCCCGCCTCGGCCTCCGTCGAAACCGTTTCGGGTTCAGAATTTGGTTTCATCTCAATTGGATCTGTATTTCTTTCGATCCGTTCGGGCTCAATCATCCGCACGGGAACGCCCTGAGGAAAGGTGACTTCGCGGGCTTCATCGGGCATCGAGATTTCAGATTTTTGGAATGCCCGTTTGACCAGCCGAATGATGGACGATTTCACTTTTATCCAGCTATGTTGACTGCCATCAATCCAGAAATAAACGCGGAGGTTAACTGTGGAGGGCCCAAGATCGGCGACGAGTACCAAGGGTTCTGGATCCACCAACACGGCTGGATGTTCCGCCAGCACTTTCAATCCAATCTCTTGGGCAAAAGGAATTGAATCTTCATATCCAATACCCACGATGAAATCCTCGCGGCGATTAGGATTGCTAGTGAAGTTTCGGATCGTACTTCTAAAAATGGTTGAGTTGGGTATTTGTACTTGGTTGCCGTCAAGCGTCATCAACACCGTTGTTCGCGACGTCAACCGCTGCACGTAACCCGTGACCGCCGCCACTTCAATCAAATCGCCTTCGCGAAACGGTTGCTGTAAACTCAGAAAAAGACTAGCCAAGAAATTCTCAGTGATTTCACGAAATGCAATTCCCATCACCAAACCGATTAACCCCGTGCCGCCGACCACCGTGAATGCCAGTTGCGTCAAGCCCGCGAGTCGCAATACTAAGTATAGACCGGCGAGGAACACGAGAATTCCCGCCGCGCGGGCCGTGACCTCCCGCAAAAGCTGGCTGTGGAATTGGGCTAGAAACCTGTGGCGAAAAGCATACATCGTCAATTTCGCGAAGAACAACGATAACAAGATCACGATCAAGGCCACTACAACCAAAGGAAGTGAACGAACCAGAGTACGAATCAAATCGTTCAGCACCTGAAACGTGGGATCAAAATTCCAAATAGTGGTGGGAGCCACATCGATTTGGTTGACGACTGCAACTACGCCCTCAGTGTTCTTCGCCAAATTCCCAGCCCATTGTTTGGACTCATCGTTTTCTGTCGTACCTTTTAGAAATACGATTCCTTCTTGTACGGTGACTTGGGGATCGCCGAACCACCCGGTGGTGTTAAGAATATCGGTGATTCTCTGTTCGATCTTGTCATCTTTAGCCGCTGGTTGAACTTCGACTTTTCCGGGCAGCTCCGGCTTGCCGTCCGGCGTTTGCGCGGGGACCTGTGCATTTCCATTATTGCTCGGTAGTTGCGCAGACGCGGAATAAATCAACCATGACATTGAGCATAGAAATAGAAAACCAAGGCGAGCCAGTCGACACCGGGGTTCACGCCTACAAAGAGTGTATACTCCTCGGACGCGCACGATTTGCCCCACCCAAGGATTCATTAGCGTCGGCCCAATTTTCCAAGCATGCTATCCAAAGAACGAACTAACTTTACGACCGCACCGTCGACAGCCTGTTTTACGGTGGAAGCCGACTCATTCACCGTGATGGGTTGGAGACCAGCGACTCGTGCCTCAAGTAAACATCGCTTATCGTTTTCGCCGCTTTTTTGATCGCTGTTTTGGTCACTGAGGTGGACCTCCAAGCGGGTAACTTGTTCGCTAAACCGCTCCAACCTGCTATTTAGGTTGCCCTCGACTTGTTGCCTTAAATCCGAACCGCCTTCTATGTTACGATCGGTGTTGATTTGAATTTGCATCGGTTGTTGCAGCTCCCTTTTTAAATCACGCAGAATTGTTGCTAAGAATTAGTACCGGTAAATCGCGGCAATACCAGACTTGGTCGGCATTCGCTCGGTGGGTACGATCACGACTTCCCCCCCCATCTTCATCGCTAACGTCGCAAGATCGTCGAGTACATCATCGACTTCAGGATGATTCAATTCTTCGCTTTGGATGTCACCCGTTATGGAATCGATGCGCCCCGGAATTTCTCGGTGGGCTTCGATCAACAGCGTTCCGACTCGCCCAGCCACAACCGCTTTTGCAACTTGACTCAGATCGTCGTCACCACGACCATCGGATTTTGCATTTCCGAATTGCTCAACCAGTTCTGCCAAACGCGCTAAATACCGAGGCGCGACAAGTTGCCAAGCCCGATCTCGGAGTTCGTCGAAGGAGGAGAGTGCATCGGGATGAACATCGATACTTTCCTCAGTCAAAAATGGGTTATGACTGACTTCATGAAACAGGTGTTGATGCATCGGCAAGGCGGCTAGAATTAGCGGAAAACCTGTCGGCTGAGAATGATGTTCCAGAACTGCTTTGTCGACCGCGCGGAAAAAACGCTCCGTGTCCTTGTCCATCTCAGTATCTCTGTCGCCATGGCCGTGATGTGCGGGCGAGTGTCCAACACCAACTCCTCCATACGATGCGACCGTCAAATGGGGTTCGGTCAATTCTTTTCCCAAAGCATCGGTGAGTGTTCGTGGGATACCTGGAGCAAGTTCAATCTCTACCACGGCATCACGGTTGCCTTCATAAAGCTTGACTTCACTTCGGTTGACACCAAGGATATGAAATCGGTCGGCCGACTGAAAAATGCGCATAAGTGGTTTGCGATGAAAGCTATTGGCGACGACCGCCAGTTCGTCAACCGGTCGCTGCAATTTGTATACGCGAAAAACACCTTTGGCGCCGAGTACCGCGAGTCCGATGGAGGTATGGTTCCAGAAATTTCGATCGCTTTCCAAAGCCACGAACGGTTCTAAGAGCGACCGCACCTGGTCTTTGGGAAATTGTTGCAAGAGCGATTTTTCTAGCGTTTTAACGAGGTTCGCAAACCGCAGTGGATCCTGCTGATTTTCCGGGTGACGTCGGTGGGTCGGCATATAAAGTGATAAAAACGGTGGATCGCAATCGTCCAAAATTCCAGCTGCATTGTCTTTGTCAAACGAGTTCATGAGTTCTTTAAGCCTTTACTTCTGTGCCATGATTCTGTGCCATGATTCTGTGCCATGATTTAGATTCCCACTGATTTCTTTCGCTTAACCAAAGCGAGGGGCGGTTGATTTGCACCGGTCGCCAAGACGCCTGGTTGGCCGTTTTGAATACAGTGGGATCGAGAAATAGCCAATCGGCCAATCTTCGTACCTTAAACCTTGCACAACAATTGCCTTTTCGCAACAAACACCTCTGATGCAACTTTCATACCATACAGCGAACCTAGAAGGAGTTAACAAATTGCATTGCCGAAGGCAAATCGTTCGTTTTTGGGGCAGCTGCGAATGACGCGTCGTTGATGAGCGAATGTGGACGGTTTTGCGGTGGCTTATGAGTAAAATTCCCATTTCTTGTCAACGATCAAGCGAGCTCCGCGACGAAACGTTAGGTAAGACCAGGCCCATTGCAGCACCACTGCGAGGCGATTGCGAAAGCCGGTTAAGTAGTAGATATGAACGACGAGCCAAATTAACCAAGCAATGCGTCCACTCATGTGAAAGTTTCCAATTTCGATGATTGCTCGGCTGCGACCGATGGTTGCCATTTGTCCTTTGTCGACAAAGCGAAACGGTCGGCGAGGCTTTCCGGCAATCTCTTGCGAAATCAGTCGCCCTAAAAATTGCCCTTGTTGCATTGCGACTGGAGCGGTGCCAGGCAACAAATTTCCGTTTTGACCAATTAGATATGCCAAATCACCGGCGACAAATACGTTGGGTGCGTGAGGCAAACTCAAATCATTTTGCACGTGCACTCGTCCCGATCGGTCAACTTCGCCGCCTGTCATGCGCCCCAATTCGGACGCCTCCACGCCAGCCGCCCACAGCACCGTTGCCGCTTCAATATGTTCGTTGTCAAGATGCACACCGGATGAGTCCACCGATCTTACCGTGCTATTTGTCCAGACTTGTACCCCCAAAGTTTCAAGAAAGCGGGCCGCGCGATTGGCCTGTTTTTCAGAAAACATGGGTAAGATTCGCGACTGGCCTTCCACTAAAATAATTCGCGTCAATGCCACATCGACATTCCGAAAATCTTTGGCCAACGTAAATCGCGTCATTTCGCCAATCGCACCGGCCAGTTCGACTCCTGTTGGTCCTCCGCCGACGATCACAAAACTCAGTTGTTTTTTCTGTTGCGCTCGATCATCACATCTTTCAGCAACTTCAAATGCCGATAACACCCGCCGGCGAATTTCGGTCGCCTGCTCGATGGTTTTAAGACCCGGAGCAAACGTTTCCCAATCGCGGTGCCCGAAATATGAATGTTTGGAACCACTTGCTAAGATTAAATAGTCAAAGGTCATTGACCCCACATTGGTCACGATCCGATTCGCGGGCAAGTCGAGTCCCGTTACTTCCGCTTGTAACACACGGCAGTTTCGATAGCGCGACATCAAACTGCGAATCGGAACAGCAATATCTGCCGGGCTTAAACCGGCCATAGCCACTTGATATAAAAGCGGCTGGAACAAGTGGTGATTTTTTCGATCGACTAAGGTAACTTGAATTTGTCGATGGTTCCCGAGTTGTTTGGCCGCATTGATACCGACAAATCCACCGCCCACAATGAGTACCGATTTCATCGACATACCTTTTCCAATGCCTCAACAACAATCTGACTCTTACCCGTTGATTCTCTCACTCAATTAGTTTATCGGCAGGCATTCGCCAGCAACAATCGGGTGCCTATGATCCTCAAGGGTCGGCGTCGAGCAATTAGGGATTTGTTGGAAGAAATCAAACAAATCCGGGCTGAAAAACTTTTGTCAGCTATGGGAAGGTTGTGCAAGGTCGCCTGCGAAGGTGCTCTGGTGACAAAGGTTCCCACTACATCACCCCGAAAACAAAAGACTTTCTTTTCTCCGTGGCTCCGAGTTAAAAAGCGTTCCCATTGCGACTCTGCGCGAAAGACTATTCAAGCTGAGTTCGGGACCTCTCGCGGTGACGCCGAGCTCGCGGAGAACACTGCTCGCTGCTACGGGAAAGGCAACAGCGACTCGCTGCTATACGAAAGGCAACAGCGCCCCGAACTCAATGGACCTCTTCTTCTCCGCGCCTCCGCGGCTCCGCGTGAAAAAGCATTCCTGCTGCAGCTCCGCGTGAATCATTAATCATGCAGTGATCGGGACTCACGCGGAGACGCCGATATCGCGGAGAACAATGCTCGTTGTTACGGGGAAGGCGACAACGCCCCGAACTCAACGGACCTCTTCTTCTCCGCGCCTCCGCGGCTCCGCGTGAAAAAGCATTCCTGATGCGGCTCTGCGTGAAAAGCTATTCAAGCAGTGAACGACGCTCACGCGGAGACGCCGAGATCGCGGAGAACACAACTCGCTGATAAGTTAGAGTCCGGGATTAATTTGTTTAAGTCTCAAGGTTTGGCAATACAATAACCCCTTGGGTCAGGGTCCCAGGCAAATACAAATCGGTCAGGGCAGCGTTTTGCTACTGGCCGGTCGTTTTCATTGATCTAAACTGTTCGTTTTGCAAAAAATTGTTGCAGTGCGTCGGATTTCAATTGAATTCTCGGCCTGGAACACGGTTCATGGGGCAGCGAAATCGATCCCCCTCCTCGGGTGACAAACGCATTATTGGCATTGGATGAGCAATGAAGTACTTGGCGGGAAAAAAAGTTGTGATTGCCGGCGGCAGCGGATTTCTAGGAATTTCAATGGCGCTGCAATTTGCGGAAGCCGGTGCTCGAGTTGTAATTCTTTCGCGATCGCGTCCGAAACTGGTGGAGAATTTTGAACATGCAACGTGGGACGGACGATCGGCCGGCAATTGGATCCAACAACTCGATGGCGCTGACGCGATCGTAAACTTGACCGGCCGAACGGTCAACTGCATCAAAACACCTGATCATCAAGATGAGATTTTGCGCTCGCGCGTTGAATCGGTTAGGGTCCTGGGTACCGCCATTCGCAATGTCGCCAACCCGCCTCCCGTATGGGTTCAAATGAGCACAGCACATATTTATGGAGATCCACCCTCGGTGGTCTGTACGGAAGACTCCGAACTGGGTTTGGGATTCGCCCCGACAATCGGCCGCGCTTGGGAAGCGACATTTTCTGAAGTCCGCTTACCCGATCAACGCGGCGTGATCATTCGAACGAGTTTTGTCGTCGGCCGCAATCGTGGCGCTGGCGGTGGAGCACTAGAGACTCTGGGCTGGCTCGCGCGAATCGGGCTAGGTGGCCGCGTGGGTTCCGGCCAACAAGGCATGTCTTGGATTCACGAATCTGATTTGAATCTGTTGTTCGCCCGGGCAATCACCGAACCGTCCATGTCGGGCATCTATATTGCCTCCGCACCACATCCCGTTTCCCAAGTCGAATTTATGCGCACCTTGCGCAAGGTGGTTAAGATGCCCATCGGCTTGCCGGCCTTCGAGTGGATGGTTCGTTTGGGCGCTCCAGTATTTCTCCGTACCGACCCTGAGTTAGCCCTATACGGTCGATATGTTGTTTCGAAACGTTTGGCCGATGAAGGTTTTGTGTTTCAATTTCCCGAACTCGCCCCGGCGCTGCAAGATTTATATCGCTGACGAACTTGGCGACCAAGATCATAAGGTAATGCGTAGTCGTGATCGACTATACGTTACTTGTGAATAAGCACCACATCGGGCCCGATGATTTGCAAATCAGCACTCCAGGATTTTGCTAGCCAACGAAACGTCGATTCGCAAAAAAAGGAGACATGAGTGGGGTCATTTTTATAGTGCCAATTCGAAAATGCTTGGCGGTCGATCACGCGTTTGGTCATCACGCCGAAAATTCCACCCGCTCGCAACAAACTCCACAAACGATTTAGTTCATATTGAGGCCGTCGCAAATGTTCGACGACTTCACTGGCAGTGATAAAGTCGTAACGATGATTCCATACCTGTGAATTGGCGCAGTAAAAAGGATCGAAAATAGCAGTCGGAAATCCAGCACTCGTCAACATTCTCGAGAGTGTTGGCCCCGGTCCACTGCCGAAATCTAAGCCACGGGCGCCGGGTGGCAATTGCGCCAACAACGGCTCGGCCAACCTCCCCAGAAACTTGCGGTAGTTATCGTCCTGGGGATTATTATGGTGCAAATCGTAATATTTCTTTTCCTCTTCCAGTGACAGAAAATACTGCGGCGGGACAAAGACCAACCAACAGCAACGGCATTGAAAGTACTCCCGTTGGATGTCACTGTAAAAGTGATCTATCATTTGGGCCTGGCACAGGGGACAAACGAATTCTCCGCTCGTCACAGCTGCATCCGGGTCACGAAGCGTAATCAAACGTTCATCCCTTTTAAACGCCAAATAGCTGCGGTGCTAAACGAGATATACAACTTTCATTCCGTGTCGTTAATTAACCTAACAAACAAACGTTCGTAAATTCCGTTCAGAATTCTAGCTACTTGCTTTCAATTTCCCGTAGCTTTAATTTACGCCAACGCACTTCAAACGGCCCTTGTCCGGCGCCGATCCCGTGAACCTGTAAGCCAATGAACCCTTGAGGATGCGATTGAAATCGTTCTTCGTGCACGAGATCAGAAATAGGCTGATCATTAATCCAAGTTTGAATTCGGTTTCCGATTGCGACGATGCGGTATGAATTCCATTGGCCATCGCGAAAATGGTCGTGGGACTTGCGAACATTATCTGGTGTCATCCAGCCGCCTGCGGCTTCTCCATAAACATAGCCTGCCATGCCATCGAGCGAAATTTCGACTTGAGGACCATTGACGCGGCCTTCGGGGGTATCGCCCTTGCTGTGCGAGCGAATTTGCACTCCGGAGTTTAATGCCGAATCAACCTTTACCTCAAACGTCATTTCAAAATCGCTATACAGCTTATCGCTACACAGGAATGAGTTGGGACTGCCTTCGGACGTTTTGCCGACAATAGCATCGCCTTCGACGCGGTATGTGGCCGTGCCATTTCTTTGAGTCCAGCCATCCAAGTTTTTGCCATTGAATAAATCGACAAAGTCTGGTTTGACTTGCCCCAACAAACTGGACGCCATTGTCCCCATGAACAATAAACCGCTAAATAGCGTCGCTGCGAACAGGTTTGCGATTTGCATTTGAGAACTCACGTTGGGTTACATTTTGTAAAATTAGGGAAAGCACCCATTGTAGACCATACCATGCCATTGACGTAAACCCGGGCTCGTTCTCTAAATTGCCATTGTACGTCCGTGCCCCCTGCTCTTAGTACGATACGACCGATTGAGCCAACTGCACGCGATATGGTTTGAGTCTGTTTGGGATTTTCACCGCTCGCCCCCACAGCAATTTCTGACTCTGCGTTAGATTGACACACAAAAGGTGACTTTTCATAGCTTTGAAATCGCGTCGTGAAGTCGATTGCAAAAGAAAATTTGCCTGACTCTGCGATTTTACACCAGGATTTGGCCGCGCTTTTGCGTCAGTTGCGATAGTCAACCTAAATGAACTGTTGTTGTAGTTTTTTCAATTTTCCATTCAAACCAGAGTGCACCGATGCGACCTGAACAGCACTGGCTTCGAAATTTACTATTGCTCGGTTGTATTGGATTTTGCCCGCAATTCGTGGCGGCGATCCAGTCCGGAAAAGGTACAATCGTGATCCCCGTTATCGTCGGTGCCACCATTGACTCTCAAGATTCAGACAGCATTGATTTCGTACTGCCAGGAGGCAAGGGCAGGGCGGTCCTGAAAGCCTGGTTGGCAAAATTCCAGGAGGCGGGATGGTCGTTTAAGGTAACCGATCAAGACAGCATGTCTGCGGAATACGAACTAACCCTCGGCGGTCGGATGTTAGAAATTGTACTCGACGATCCCGGCTTTGATGAAGCCGAGATTTCCATTTCCTGCGAATCCGATTTTCGATTGGCGTTCGCAGGCGAGACGCTTCCGGAAGTTAAGAACGGACCAGTCTTGCCCCCCGCCATGAACACTCGGCCCAGCCAGTCCAATGCCATGCCCGGTGAGACCAGCTTAGGTTCGGTGGCTGAGCTCAAATGGGAAATCGAAGAGGGGTGGAAACCGGATTGGTGGTCGAGTCCCAACGGAAAACGTTTCGCCTGTCGCAAATGGATCGAGTCTGGCGTCACGATTGCTGTCGATGGTTCAGAAATGGGCAGTTGGTCAACGATCGACTCCGAAGTCGTCTTCAGTCCTGACAGTCGACATCATGCGTTTGTTGCAGACCGAGATGATAACGGCAAGCTTTGGTATTACTTGGTGGTCGACGGAGTCCCAGGAAAGCCGTACGAAAAACTGGATGACGAAATTGCGTTTACGGCGGACAGCGCACAAGTGATCTTTGGCGAAGAACATGACGACGGCACGAAAGTGCTCCTTCGCCCCGTCGATGTTCAACAAGACGTGATTGACACGGGGCACCGATTCGCCGCCTATCAAAACTTTTTCATTCGTGGCCCCCACCATGGCGTAGGCTACGTTGCGGCCTTCTCAGAGCGCGAAGAAGCATTGTTTTGGAACGGCAAGCAAATTGGCGAACGATTTGTCGATATTGATCCCGAACAGATTGCCTTGTCGCCCGATGGCCAACATGTTGCCTTTTTTGCTGAGATCAGTCCCGTGCGACTGGGTCTGGTTGTAAACGGGAAAATCGTCAGGGAACACAACCAATTTGACCAGGGCCGCGTTCTGGAGAATTCGCTAACACTCAGTCATGATGGAAAACGTGCGGCTTGGGGAACCAGTTTGAATAATCAAGAATTTGTCTACTTGGACGGTAAACCTGGTAAGGGGTACGCAGCCGTGCAGTTTCCAACATTTAGTAAAGACGGCAGTCGTTTCGTTTATCTCGCGTTGAAAGGTGAATCACCGGTGATTGTGATCGATGGCATCGAATCGCAGCAATATGCCATGGCCTCGCAACCTGAATTCAGTGACGACGGAAAAACCTTAGCCTATTACGCCGAGCTCAACCAAAAGGAGTTTATGGTCGTAAATGGAAAACGACATGCGAATCATGAAATGGTCACCACACCTTTAATTAGTAAAGACGGGAGTATTGTCGCGTATGCAACAGTTGATGAAGACAAGGCTACGATGATTGTAAACGGCGAGACAAAAGCGACCCATTCCTCCATCGGTTCACCTTATTTTGTCCCGCAATCCAATCGATTGGCTTGGATTGCATTTGACGAAGGCAAAACCTGGCGATTATTTGTCGAAGGTGTCGAAGCATTCGCGTTTGATGATTTTTTGGGCTATCCGATTTTTAGTCCCAATGGACGAAATATCGCGATAATTACAATCACCGACAAAGGTCAATCGTTGATGATCGATGGCAAGTCGGGAGCCGTTTACGATCGAATCGTGTCTCACGAAACGACACGCCCACAGTTTGATGCGTTAGGAACCTGTTATTATTTGGCCGTCCGCAACAACGAATTATTTTTGGTGGAAACCAAAATATCTGACTGACGTCACGCGTACGTCAATTCCATTTACAATGCAAATCCAAAACGATTGTCTTCTCTACGCGGCTGATATGAGATCCGACAAGAAGCTATTTCGACATGACTCGGTCCAGTTCACTTTGGATCTGTTTAACCAGTTGTGGTTGGACGCTGGCGGTTGCTCGAGCGATCTTCAGCGCAATTTCTAATTGCGATTGTGCTGCCATGGTATCACCGTTGGCTTTGTAAACTCTCGCTAGTAAACGTCTCGGAACAATCGTTTCGGAATGAAGTGTGCCGAACAAGTTTTCGTAGGCTGGCAGTGCCTCAAGCAACAGAGTCTGCGCCGGTTGAAATTGTTTCGACCGGTACATCGTTTGGGCCAACCGCGTCGCACCGTGGAGCGTCATCACATGGTTGTTTCCCATGGTTTGTTTGCTGATCTCATACGCTTCGCGATGATACTCTAGCGCTTCCTCCACTTTTTCAAGTTGTATCAATAGGCTGCCATAATTGAACATTGTCGTAAGCGTATCCGAGTGTGCCTTTCCCAATAACTTGATTTGTTGATCCAACGCGTGTTTCAGCCATGTTTTAGATTCCTCAAACCTTTTTTGGTGCTGTAAGAGCTGGGCAAAGTTATTCATCGAGACCAAAGTGGCCGGATGTTGGTCAGTCAACACAGCCAACCGACCGTCGAGTGCGCGGCGATACAATGGTTCGGCCAATTCTAATTGTCCTTGCATCATCCTGGTTTGGCCCAAATTATTGACGGCCTTTAAGGTGTCGACGTCCAGGGGACCTCGATTAGCCTCCCAAAGTCTTAGGGCCAATTCAAACTGTTGGGCCGCTTGGTCGGCCGCACGCAAATTGTAGAATATTGTCCCCATTTCATTGCGAACCGCAGCTTCTAGGTTTGGCCGACCCGCGAACATAGAGGAAATCTTGTCGATCGCTAAACTTGCGTGGTCGATCACCGATGGGGTTGGCGAGCTGTCCGCCGCTTGAATCGACTCTAGCAAGCGCATTAAAAAATCGTTGCTAATAAATTCATTGATGGCCTTGGCTTTGTCTGCCTCGTATTGCGAATTGGCCGCCGCGACAGTCGCTTTATTCGCCATCTCTGTAGCCAGGCTTGCGGCACGCTGATAGGCAAATAGTCCGATTGCCAATGCGATCAAAGTCGCGGTAATACCACTCTCCAATACGCGATTACGTCGCAACCCTTTGTTTACTCGATATACGATTGATGGAGCGCGCGCGCGAATAGGGCGATGGTCCAGATACGCGCGAATGTCGCTTGCTAACTCAGTGACTGACTGATAGCGCTGGTCAACATCCGCCGCAATGGCCTTCGAAAAAATAATGTCGATGTCTCCTCGCAAGACAGGGTCGACTAGACGCAATGGTCTGGGCGATTCGTGTTGAACTTGTTGCAATACTTCGAAAACGGAACGTCCCAATCGGTTGTGCGGAAGCTGGCCGGTCAACATTTCGAAGCCGATTATTCCCAATGCAAACACGTCGGCACGTGCGTCAACCAAACGCGAATCACCCGTCAATTGTTCTGGGCTCATATAAGCGAGTGTTCCCAATAATTGCCCTGCGGCGGTGCAATCAAATTGAGTTGGTTTATGATCGACGATTTTTGCGATGCCAAAATCCAAGACAACGGGTTGCCCCCGAGCAGCGCTGTTAGAACCATCGGCAATGCCCGGATCAATCAAAATGTTTGCCGGCTTCAGGTCGCGGTGGATTATATTCCGGTGATGTGCATGTTGAACCGCATCGCACAATTCTAAAAATAATTCCAAACACTGTTTCCGATTGAGTTGCCGGTTTCGTACCCAGTCCAAAATAGGCATGCCGGCAATCAACTCCATCGCGAACCAAGGTCGGAAATCGTTCTCGATCACAACAGTTCCGGACGAAATTATTTTGGCAATCCCAGGATGGTGCAATCGGGCCAAAATGGAAGCTTCACGTGACATTCGATGAGCTAAATCTTGATCTGCAATTTCCACATTAAGGATCTTAAGCGCTACCGAACGGTAGGGTATTTGTTGTTGGGCTTCATAGACGGTTCCCATTCCCCCTCGTCCGAGAACTCGTTGCAAATGAAATCCACCAACATCAATCCCAACCAGCGATTCATTACTCGTTGTAGTGGAACCAGCCACATTTCCCAACAACGGTTGCAAAAAGCAAGGGTCGTCGGCGTGGTGGCAAAGTAACTGTTGGACTTGGTCGCGGACTGATTGGTCAACATCAGCGGTTTCAATAAAGTGTTGCTGTGATGCTTGTGGTTGCTCAAGAGCGGAAAGGAAAAGTTCTTTTACTGCTCTCCACGTCGGGTCGTTTGCGGTGGGCTGGGTCATGATCAATCCCTCTGCAGCTGAGACTTAAGCCAAGCGCGGGCGTGTGCCCATTCGTATTGAACGCTGCGTTGAGAGATGTCGAGCACTTGACTGCATTGAGCAACGGTTAAACCGCCAAAGTAGCGGAGCTCGACAATTTGTGCTTGTAACGGGTCTAGCTTAGCCAGTTGCTGCAGCGCATCATCGAGAAATTGAATGTCGAGGCCGTTTTCCTGAATTTGATCAGCAAGGTCGTCTAATTGCACTTTAGCCAAATCACCACCACGCTTTAGAGATTTTTTGGCAACAGCATGATCAACTAAGATTCGCCGCATGACGACAGCGGCGATTGCCATAAAGTGAGTTTCATCTGAAAAATTCGGAAGCGTTGTCGAATTGTGAACCAGTTTGAGATACGCTTCGTGAACTAACGCAGTCGCTTGCAGCGTATGATCGTGCCGCTCTCGAGCCATTTGTCTTTCCGCCAACTCGCGAAGTTGTTGGTAAAGCAGTGGAAACAAACGTTCCGCTGCCGCTGAGTCGCCCGCACTCAGCAGTCTCAACAATCCAGCAACGTCGACCGGTTCGCGATTCATACCGTTTTCCCGCGGTAAACCAAGTACCCGAAATTTATTGGGAAAAACACTTTTTTTTTTGCAGCTGTGCGGGCTGCAATCGGCATTACTGTTAGAGGCATATTGGCAAATGAACAATGGCCTTCGTCATGGGCAATATTTCACTAATACCCCATGGTCCAGTTGTAACACCATTTTCATTCTAATCGCGTTGAACCAATTGAGTCTATCATGAGCCCACATTTTTCCCGGTTAATTGCCGTCGTTCTGCTCGCAATCGGTGTCTGGAATCGCACTTGGGAGCCAGCGAACAGTCAGTTATTGTGTGCAGATATCGTGTCGATATCCGCAAGTGACAGTGGTTTTTATAATGAAGTGGGTCGGCATTCCAAACTCGATGGATCTCCCGATTTCGGTGGCGCCACGCCGGCGACATTTAATTATTCGACGGGTACCATTGACGAAGTCTCACCGTTTTCGGGAGTCGACGTCTTTCGCAAGAATTATTTTACATTTGATCTGACCGGTTATTCACCTGGTTCGATCACGGGAGGTTCGCTTGAATTATTTTTGCCGTTCGACGGTTACTCTGGACCATCAGCCTTAACTTATTCCCTTTTTGGATCGATGGTTCCGGGTCCGCCAGGCATGTCATTGCTCGCTTCGGAACTAACTGCCGTGCATTCGCCGTTTGTACCTGAAGAGTTGGCCAAAGCCAAAGGCTTGTTTGCCAAAATCGCAGATATGCACGCCGCCAGCTTTCCACCGCTAGGCACCGTCGTTGTGACCGAAGCAGACGAGGACTCGATGATTGAAATCGCGTTAACACCTTTTGGAGTAAGCTATCTCAACGCTTTTGCGGGAGGCAAAGTTGTATTGGGTGGATTCCTGGAGGGATTAACGACGGTTGGGCCGCCTGACGATTCACCTGTTTATTTGTTTGGCTTCACTTCGCCCGTGATCGATGGTGTGGTCTCGTGGGATTTAAGCAGCATTTCCCCCACACCGACGCCCGTTTTGAAGATTTCAACTATCCCCGAACCCAGTACCGCAGTTGTGGTTTGCTTGACGCTAGGAGTTGGGCTGACTTATCGCCGCCCGAGGATACTCGGTAATATTTCATCCTGATCGACAACCGCAACCCAAGCACGTTCGATAAGAAAAAAACTTAAGAGTGGCAAAAATACAAGAGTTGAAAAAGGGCAATCGTCGACACCCTGGTGTCAGGAGTGAAATGTTGCTTTGTTGAACGTTCGGCGTTGAGATGTTAAACCCGCCAAGGCCTTTTTGCCGACATTCATCCAAATTCTGTTCGGAATTAACACTCAGGGAACACGTCCTCACAAAGTTTCTGTGGGTAACAGCCTTGCAATGAAAATTTCTCTAGCCGAGCGAAACGGCTTCAACGGGTTAATTGAAAAACAAGCTATTCTTCCGCTAATCGAGTTACTTCTCTTTTACTGCTTTTTGGATTTCGTCGATTAGTGCCAAAAGTGCATCGGTCCGTTCTTTGGGATCCCAAGTCGCGAAGTCGTGACCACCGGAAGCTCCGACGATCAGTCGTTCGGAGGCTTTTATTTCGCGCAACTTGGAATGCAACAACTGAGCTTGCGCTAATGGCACAATATCGTCTTTGCCGCCGTGAATTGTAACAATACGCGGTCCTTCCTTTCGCACATGTTCAATTGGCGACGCCCGTTTGAAAACGTCGGCTTTTCGATCGGGCGTTCCTAAAAAATCCTCTAACAATTCAGAAGAGTTTCGCGTCACAAACCGTTTGAGTACGTCGTCTCCCGTTGGTAGCGACCTAAAGGTGCGGAGATCTGTCGGACCGGCGCCATTTAAAATCAGCCGAGTTCGATAGTTTGGTCTGTCTTCCAGACCAACCAATAAAGCTAGGTGCCCACCAGCTGAACCGCCGAACCAAATGATTCGCGAAGCGTCGATCTTAAACTGCGAGGAATCAGCCAACAGGAATTCCAGCGCCGCTTTAATATCATCCAGCGGCGCGGGGAAGGTCGCTTGGGGCGCCAGTCGGTACTGCACGGAAGCTGAAGCAATTCCTTGCCCCGCCATATTGGTTTGAAAGTCCTTGTATTCGGTGCGAGACCCTTGCCGCCATCCACCGCCATGAATGCAAACCACCAGGGGAAAAGGACCATCGCCACGAGGGCGAACAAAATCCAACTTAAGCGGCTCTCCTGCAGGACTACTGTAGACAACATCGAGTTGTCGATTGATCGAGTCGTCAGAGTCTTGGCATCCAACAGCAAGTGGGCCGCTGATGGCGAACAGCACCAGCAGTCCGATGAGGTATCTCAAATGGGTCACAATATGTGCTCCCTAGTATCTGTGGCTTTTGGTTTCTAACACCAACAATATACCGGAAGAAACGAAAGAGTATGAGAACCTATGCTTAACGAAGACGTCCAACAAATGCCGTGGCAACCACTTGTTTTCCGTAGGGCTAGGGACCAACCACTATCGAGGACGCAGAGCACGTGCTGATATACTCTGCTAAATGGTCGTTGACTTTAATACGCCTATTTTAAATTGCATCGAGTCAAATTGCATCGAGTCAAATTGCATCGAGTCAAATTGCATCGAGTCAAATTGCATCGAGTCAAATTGCATCGAGTCAAATTGCATCGAGTCAAATTGCAAGGG
>JBGSMY010000005.1:0-6582 GCA_041739975.1 Pirellulaceae bacterium | reverse complement strand
TCGTGCTACACTATCACCAATCGATCGACAATTGTGGCTCGACGTCGATGACTCGATATTAGGAACTTAACAATACAACACGCCCATATGCACACCACCTCAGTATTGATCAAGGGGTTTCGACAGCTTACCGCTGCCCTCGGATTCAGCGGTTTTCTAACTTGCTTGATTGCCTCGGTTTCGTTGGCTCAACCGGCTGTACCGATAATCGGACAAGTCCCCAGCGACAACGCAAAAACCACTTGGATTGTCCTCCGGCATGCCGAACGCAATGGCAAACTAGACGAATTGTCTGCTCAGGGCCAACGGCGCTCGGAACAAGTCAAACAACTTGGCGAGTTGTTGAATGTATCCGCAATCTATACCACTAATTTCCAACGCACTCGAAATACCGTCTCGCCGCTGGCCGCTGAACTTAAGATCGAACCAATTGAATATTCGGATATTACTGAATCATGGTTGTCGTCAATTCAAGAAAAACATCGCGGCCAAACCGTATTGATTGTCGGGCATTCCAATACCGCAGGGATCATTGCCGGTAAGCTTGCCAAAACCGAAGGCCGCATGCTCAAAGAAGACGAATACAACGCGATATTCCTGGTGACCACCACCCCTGACTCACCACCTCATTACATCGAGTTAAGATTTGGGGACTAAGTTTTGGGAACTAAAGATTTGATAGAGCCAACCTAAAGAAAGCGTGGCAACATCCACCGCGAATAACTGCTAGGCTTCAATTTGCTGTTCAGGCGGATGTAAAGTTCCCATCCAATCGCCGTTGCAATATGTGGATAGCGACAAATCCAAACGAGATTGCGTTAAGCCAAAATATCCCACCCCAAACTTCCAACAGAATGAGTGGGAACAAGGCGTGTCCAATACTTATGTGGTTATTCAACAATTGAATGAATACAGCAAATACAACCGCCACGAATGTAGTAAATATCAAGAGCCTGCCGATCGAAAACCGCCATGATTGTTTTCCCAGCAAAAACCACAACACCATTGTCGCTGGCAAATAGATGGCCACGAAGCTGGTAATTGCCGTCACAAAGGGGATCATGCCTCCAGCGAGTGCCACCGCGCACAAAAAGTACAATGCAATCAATGTGCCCCAAAAAATTCCCAATTTAATTCCGATATGGCGGCGGGTATCGGGTCGGACCAAAAAAATTGCAATGGCAATCGCTCCTGGCAATAACAAGTACATCATTGAGGTCAAACCTTGAATCTGAAACAGTCCAACCGCTGTAATGTCAAAACCAATGTAAGCCGATACCGTTTCATTCCGATGTTCCAGGGAATTTACAGAAAAATACAAAACGAAGATGCAATTAAACAACGGTCCGACGACACAGGTCAAAAAAAAGTAAATGCGCCAGAAGAAACTTATCCCGACATAAGGCGCCCAGAATTTTGTAGCGATCGCAGCCGCTGGAAATGTAGTTGGTGCGGCTCCCGAATAGAACTCGTCGCTTACGGTACTCTCGCATCGCTCAATTTGCTTTTCGCTTTCTGACAACGTTTCGCGAGCCACTTGGCGTGATTCCTTTTGTCTAGGTCGTCACTACATTGCCGCCACTAAGCTTTCAGACCGGCTTCTTACTGTTAAGATAACACACGGCTGACTTTCTTGAATTAGACTTAGTACGAAACGTCAGTCAACGAACATTTCCGCGGCCAACAACAGTGCGGTTCAAAAGTATATGAAATATTCGGCATGGTTTTTGAGTCTTTGGGTCCTATTAGTTGGAGTATTCTCACACCTACGCCTCGTAGACGCCGGCGAATACTTGGTTCCTCGTCACTCGGCTAACGTCCAACAATCGGCCAACAGCCACTCCCAGCCTCAGACGCTCGAAAGGAAATTGTTGGCCGAGGGCATCCCGACATTGGCCGTGGCTGCACAATCCCAAGGCGATCCAACCCGAGGCGCTTGGGCATACTACCGCTCCGAAGCAAATTGCAGCAAATGCCACGAACCCACCGGCAACCAACGCCGCTTGGGACCTGATCTTACTCAACAACGCGAAACCACCATTACCGAAATCATTGAGTCGATACTTTTGCCCTCGGCCAAAATTCGCGAAGGCTATGAAACCTGTTTGGTGGTGATGGACGATGGCCAACAGTTTCAAGGCATCATCGCCGATAGCAATGACCAATTTTTGTCACTCGATCGAATTGAAGAAATAGGAAAGCCCCTACAATTGTCGATTGAGGAAATCGAACAACGTCGGAACTTAAATCTATCGAGCATGCCGGTTGGGCTAGTTAACGCCATCGGCGATCGCGGCACTTTCCTCGATTTAATTCGCTTTCTAGAAGAAGCGGCTAAGCAAGGTCCTACCCGCGTGGCGCAGCTTCGCCCGATCGGCGCCACCGATCCTGGGCCACCAGTCCCCGCCTATGAGGCAACGCTCGATCATCGCGGGCTGATTGAAAACTGGGATGCCGAAACACTAACCCAAGGCAGCGAGATCTATCGATTGCGCTGCGCCAGTTGTCATGGCGATTTAAGCAACGAGGGTTCGATGCCAACGTCGCTTCGATTTGCCCAAGGTCAATTCAAACGCGGTTTTGATCCTTTGTCGATGTATCAAACCTTAACGCATGGCTTTGGCATGATGAATGACCAACGCTGGATGGTCCCGGAACAGAAATACGCGGTGATCCATTACATTCGCGAAACATTCCTGCGACCTCACAACCCGACTCAGTACCAATCGCTGACTCCAGACTATCTCGCTCAATTGCCCGTTGGCATAACACGTGGTCCACGACCGGTGGCCTCGGAGCCGTGGTCGGCGATGAACTATGGTCCGGTATTGTTTAACACACTCGCAGTAACCAACGACACCTCGAATATCGCGCAAAAGGGTATCATCGTGCGACTCGACTCTGGGCCGGGGGGCGTTGAGTCGGGTTCTCACTGGATTCTATATGAGCACGATACGATGCGAGTAGCAGCCACGTGGCGCGGAAACTTTATCGACTACAACGGCATTCATTTTAATGGCGTCCATGGGCAACACCCTCGGATCGCCGGAGAAGTGCTGTGGCAAAATTCAGATCGTGCCGGATGGGCACGCCCTCAAACCGGATCTTTTGCTGAGGAACGCCTGCGGGGACGCGACGGTCGGCCTTACGGCCCTCTACCTGCCGACTGGATCAAATATCTTGGGCATTATCGATTTGGCAACCAAGCAATTTTTGAATACACCGTTGGCGAAACAATCTGTCGTGAAATGCCCGGATTGTCGTTTGTTGCCGAACATCCGGTTGTCTCACGCTACTTGGAAATCGGACCGCGCCAACACGACTTGATTTTACAAGTTGCCGAAAAGGCCAAACGTTGGCAAGTGCAACGCGATGGCGTCATCGGTTGGAACTCGCAAGCCCGAGGCGCTGATGCTGGATCAAGTGAACCGCTTAGCAATGGTACTGGATGGTACCAGTTGGAGAATGGAGACGACTGGAATACATTTGATCAAGATTTTACGATTACTGCCAAAATTCAAACGGAGCGCGATGGCACCATTTGGTCCAAAACTCGCGATCAACAAAATTGGGTACCTCAAGGTCAATCGCTATTTATTCGCGACGGGCGATTGACGTTCGATATCGGCTGGGTAGGTGCCGTGCAATCGCATATCGTAGTTGCCGACAATCAACCCCATGCCATTGCCATTACTTGGCATGCCGCCGAACATCGCGTCGAATTCTTCGTCGATGGGAAATCAGCAGGTCAAGGCCTACTGCGTGCCAAACAAGCCTTGACGGATTCTGTGATTCGTTTGGGATTTACCAATGAGAATTTTCCGACTGCCAGCGCCTTCGCTGGTCAGCTTTCGGAGTTTTGTTTCTTTCCTCGCCGATTGGACGCATCCGAATTGCAACAGCCCAGTAAATCTTTGAGACAATCGGCCGTGTGTTACTGGCCGCAGTTTACGAAAGATTTAGTGGCGAATCAGGCGAAACAATCGACAGAACAAATAGCACATTTAGTTAGTTCGGGGGCGATAACCGAACAAGTTTCGGGTTGGTATGCGCGAGCACGGTTTTCCGATGATCGCGACACAAGTGCATTATGGATTAAACAAGCCAATGGCGACTTGCAATTGCGAATCCCAGCCGGTGACTCGCCGGTGAGGCTTGAATTGGCCATCGCCACACTGGATAGGCCCAACGATCTCGAACCGCTTGAGCTCCCGTGGCAATCGCAATGGGGTAATGCGGCACTGCCTGAGTTGCAACCGTTGACAGTTGGCGGTCCAACCATGTGGCCAGAAACGTATACAACCGAAATGGAACTGGGTGACGAATTGCAGCCGTTTGCGGTTGACGTAATTAATCATCCAACGTTGGATCAATCGGGATGTCGAATGCGGATGACTGGACTGGACTTTTTGCCAGATTCCCAGCATACCATGTTGGTGTCGACATGGGATGGCAATATATGGAGTGTCTCGAACGCGGCTGGTTCCACGCAATCAGGTCCAGTGGTCTGGCGTCGAATTGCCTCCGGTCTATTTCAACCACTGGGGATCAAGTATCGCGACGGAATTATTTTTGTGACTTGTCGGGATCAGTTGGTTGCGTTGCATGACCGCAATCGCGATGGCGAAATTGACTGGTACCAATGTTTCAATAGCGACCATCAGGTCACGGAACATTTTCACGAATTCGCAATGGGTTTGCAGACGGATGCGGAGGGCAATTTTTATTACGCCAAGTCGGCGAGGCATGCGTTAAAAGCGGTAGTGCCGCACCATGGCACGCTGCTCAAAATCGCGGCTGATGGTTCCAAGACGGAAATAGTGGCTACAGGTTTTCGCGCCGCCAATGGCGTTTGCGTTAACCCTGACGGCACCTTTATTGTGACTGATCAAGAGGGTCACTGGACACCAAAAAATCGAATCAACTGGGTTGTTCCTGGCGGCTTTTATGGCAACCTGTGGGGTTATCACAATATTACGGACGCCAGTGATTCGGCAATGCAAGCGCCGCTGTGTTGGATTACCAACGCAATGGATCGATCACCGGCGGAGTTGTTGTGGATTGATTGTCCCCAGTGGGGTGCGCTTCACGGTGCTTTATTGTGTTTTTCGTATGGCTATGGACGAATTTTTGTGGTTCCACATGAAGCGACCGAGAGTGGTTATCAGGGCGGTATTTGCGAATTGCCGATTCCGGCCTTTGCTACAGGGATTATGCGTGGGCGATTTGATCCAAGTTCAGGTCATTTGTTTGGCTGCGGTATGTTTGCTTGGAGCAGCACCCAGGAGCAACCTGGGGGTTTGTATCGGATCCGGCGTACGGCGCAACCCGTCCATTTGCCGATCGAGTTGCGGTGTCACGTCGCGACGATTGAAATTGAGTTCTCTGAGGCTTGGGATCGCGAATCGGCCCTCGATATTGGCAACTATCGATTAACGGCCTGGAGTTTGAAGCGCTCGGAACAATACGGATCGGAACATCACGATGAGCATGCTTTGGAGATCACCTCCGCTGAGTTATTACCAGACAATCGAACGATACGATTGACGGTTCCGGAACTTCACCCGTCGCATGGTTTGGAATTGATAGCCGTCTTAAAGACCGTTGATGGCAAGACGATTACTCGCAAGATTCACCATACGATCAACCACTTGCCCGGAACAAGTGAACCCCGGGACAAGTGAACCCCGGGACAAGCCCGAATGTCGTGGACTTAAGGCGCGGGCGAGGGCGGCGAGGGGCCATTTACACAAATACCCCAGGGCTTGCCCCGGGGATGATTGTGCTTTTCACAACATGAGCGATTCCCACATATTTTTTTCTTTTCGCGCAGCACGAATACCCCAGGGCTTGTCCCGGGGATGATTGTGCTTTCCACTACATTACGCTCGCCTCAAAATTAACTCTGCGCGCAGCACGAATACCCAAGGGCTTGTCCCGGGGATGATTGTGCTTTCCACTACATTACGCTCGCCTCAAAATTAACACTGCGCGCAACACGAATACCCCAGGGCTTGTCCCGGGGATTTTTCTGCTTTTCACTACATGAGCGCTTCCCACATATTTTTTTTCTTTTCGCGCAGCACTAATACCCAAGGGCTTGCCCCGGGGATGATTGTGCTTTCCACTACACGGAAAGTACAACTAAAAGATTCGCAACTCACGCAGCACGAATACCCCAGGGCTTGACCCGGGGATACTTCTGTTTTTCACTACATGGGCGCCTCCCACATATTCTTTTCATTTCGGTCAGCACGAATACCTTTGGGTATTCCCACCGGCAAACGAAAAGATTTAATGGAACGTTAAGTGTAGTGAAAAACAGAATCATCCCCGGGACAAGCCCCAGGGTATTTGTGGTGACGGCCGCAAAAGAAAATATGTATGTTGGAATCGCCCGTGAAGTGAAAAACAGAAGTATTCCCCGGGACAAGCCCTGGGGTAATCGTGGTGCGCGAGTTGCAAATCTTTTAGTTGTACTTTCCGTGTAGTGGAAAACACAAGCATCCCCGGGACAAGCCCTAGGGTATTTCCACGTGGAAAACAGAAGCATCCCCGGGACATGCCCTTGGGTGTTCGTGC
>JBGSMY010000218.1:0-6038 GCA_041739975.1 Pirellulaceae bacterium | reverse complement strand
ATTCTTGGAAAACCTTCACAATGTTTGGACGGGCAGCGGAGGTCGGTCAACATTCGCTGGATAATTGCTACGAGAGACGTTCCAAAAGATGAGTTTTGATATTCGTTTAGAGGCCTTCAGCGGGCCAATTGACCTATTGTTGTTCCTCGTGAGGCGGAACGAAATCGATGTTTCCCAAATTACCTTGTCCCAAGTGGCCGATCAGTTCTTGCAATATTTGGAAGTTTTGCAGGAGATTAACATTGATTCCGTCGGCGATTTCTTAGATGTCGCCAGTCGACTGGTGGAAATGAAATCTCGAGCCGTTTTGCCGCAGATTGAGCCCGAAGAATCCGAGGCGAGTTTTGCCGACCCACGCGAGAACTTAGTCGAACGATTGCTCTGGTACAAAGAATTTCGCGATGCTGCCAGCCTGTTGGATGAACAAGCCGCATCGTGGCAACAGCGATATCCGCGACTGCAAGACGATATTCCCGTTCGCGAAACCGATCTGTCCGAACAACCTATTAAGAACATCGAGTTGTGGGATTTGGTCAGTGCATTTGGGCGGGTGCTACGTGACACGGTACGTGCCCAACCGGAAAAGATCTACTATGACGAGACGCCGATACAAGTCCATATGCAAGCCATTCATCGTCGTTTAGTGGACGAGGGACAAGCTGTCTTCTCCGAATTATTTCAAATCGGCATGCACAAATCGACGATGGTCGGAGTTTTCTTGGCCGTCTTGGAATTGACCCGACACCATAATGTCCGGGCCGAACAGCCAGATATTCATGGGGATATTCTGTTAGTTCCGGGCGAGGGTTTTCAAACGGAATTAAGAATAAGTGTTATCGACAATTACGATCCACATTCCCTCACGCCAGATTTAAGTGAAAATGCAATATCAGGTTTAGAATCTTCCGGAACGGAATCTGCGCCGTCGCAAGAAGTTTAACAGCCTTTCAGCCGGGTACACTCTATTGCGTTGCTATGCCTCGGTGCGGGCCACGGCCGTTGCTGAGACAAATTTGGTATGCTGGTGGGTTGGCTGCTGAGTGATGTGTTTCAAATTCGAAATAGCGAATTTGCACAGCACCCTGCGTCTGGGGTAACGTCGACGATTAATCCAAAAAACCAATCATTGGCAACTATGTTTCGCATCTCTGCTCCTTTTAAACCGGCTGGTGATCAACCGACTGCGATCAATGCGTTGGTGCGCGGCCTGCGTCAAGATCAACGGTTTCAAACGCTATTGGGTGTAACGGGCAGCGGTAAGACATTTACGATGGCCAATATCGTTCAAGAAATGCAACTACCGACCTTGGTGCTGTCACATAACAAAACCTTGGCCGCTCAATTATATAGCGAATTTAAAGAGTTTTTCCCTTACAACGCCGTACACTATTTCGTTAGCTATTACGATTACTACCAACCTGAAGCTTACATTCCTCAGCGCGATATCTACATTGAAAAAGACGCATCCATCAATGAAGAAATTGATCGATTGCGATTGGCAACCACTAGTTCGTTGGTAAGCCGCAAGGATGTCCTGATCGTCGCGAGTGTGTCCAGCATTTATGGATTAGGATCGCCGGAGGACTATCGCAAGATGATGGTTGCACTGCGCAAAGGCGAGATGCTCGATCGCGATGAAATGTTAGCACGGTTGGTCGACATCCAATATCAACGAAACGATATCGCTTTTGAGCGTTCGAAATTTCGTGTTCGCGGTGATTGCGTCGAAGTGTGGCCGTCGTACGAAGAATATGCATTTCGTATTGAGTTATGGGGCGATGAAATTGAACAGCTTTCGATCATTCACCCCGTCAGTGGTGAGACGCTGAGTACTCACGATCAATTATTTATCTACCCTGCAAAACATTTCGTTACACCAGAGTCGCGAATTGCAGCGGCAGTCAACGAGATCAAACAGGAACTGGCCGAGCAATTGGAACGATTTCGCTTGCAGGGAAAACTGCTTGAGGCCCAGCGGCTCAATGCACGAACACGATTTGATATCGAAATGTTAGAACAAGTCGGCCATTGCCCGGGGATTGAAAATTACAGTCGAGTTTTGGCCGGTAAAAAACCCGGTGAACCGCCAGATACGTTGTATAGTTTTTTCCCGAAAGAGTTCTTGTTGTTTATCGACGAATCCCATGTGACGATTCCTCAGATCAGGGCGATGTACGCTGGCGACCGCAGCCGCAAAACGACACTCGTGGAGCACGGGTTTCGTTTACCATGTGCCCTGGACAATCGGCCCCTCAAGTTTGAAGAATGGGAAAGCAAGATCGATCGCGTGATCTACGTCTCGGCAACTCCTAGCGACTATGAGCTGGCCAAAACGAACGGCGAAGTGGTCGAACAGTTGATTCGGCCTACCGGGCTACTTGATCCCGAAATCGAAGTCGTGACCGCAAGCGGCCAGATCCAACACTTGTTGGGTGAAATTAAAAAGCGCAGCGCTGTTGGTGACCGCGTATTAATTACCGCATTGACCAAACGACTGGCCGAAGATTTGGCAGCCTATCTAACGGAAAGCGGCGTGGCCTGTAAGTGGTTGCATAGCGAATTGGACGCCTTTGAGCGTGTCGAAGTGTTGCGGGATTTACGGGCCGGTCGTTTTGATGCGTTAGTCGGGGTGAACTTGTTGCGAGAGGGCCTTGACCTTCCTGAAGTTTCACTGGTCGCAATTCTCGATGCCGACAAAGAAGGGTTCTTGCGGAGCGAAACCTCGTTGATCCAAACCATTGGTCGCTCGGCGCGAAACGTTAATGCCAAAGTGATTCTCTACGCTGACAAAATTACGATGGCAATGAAAAATGCGATGGCGGAAACGGCGCGACGTCGCAAGTTACAAATGGAATACAATGCCCAGCATGGCATCACACCTCAGACCATTCGCAAAAATATCTCGGCTGGAATTGAAAATGAACTGGACGCCCATCGCCGCGCCAATGAAATGGTCGGGCGCACGGACGAAACGGTTTACATCACCGAAGAATATATCAATGAATTGGAAACCGAGATGTTACAGGCTGCAGAAAGCCTTGAGTTCGAGCGGGCCGCCCAACTGCGCGATCGTGTCTCTCAATTGCGAGAGTCCATCGGCAAACCGTTAGATTCTGTACGCGAATCGAAATCGTCGGATGGCAAGGGCCGGCGCGGGCGAAAATCGAGCAAAGTCCCGCGTCCCAAAGCCAGCCAATAACCGGTAGACTAACGCCGCTCCAAAGGCATCGGGTTAATCGGAGTAAGCGAATTGTTTGGATTTAGTCCAGCGGGATCTAATAACTGCCGCAAACTATCGTTTAGGCCTGGGAGTATTTTTTGGGTGGCGCGGGGATGATCCGCAGTCCCACCGACATTGATCCACAGAATTTGTTGGCTGCCAACCTCAAATAGCTCGCTCAAAATTGGAATGTAAAAGCGATTGCGGCCGGCAACTGTAAAAAAGTTTAAGTCGATCTCGCGATTCCAATTCATATTGCCATTGCCTAACAGACTGATCGTGTCGCCAATCAATTCGATGCGATTGAGTCGTATTTGTGTACCTTGCAATGTAAATTCCACATTGCTCGAATCAAATGCCGCGTTTCCTTTATTAGGTTGGGCTAAGAATTTTAAAATCGCCAAAATGACTGGCAACTCATAAAGTTCCGTTTCACGCAACTGCATCACACCTTCACCGCTCAAATCATCCGTATTTTGAGGCGTTCCAGCCAAGCGCAGTCCGAAACTAGCCAGACCTTTTATCGGCGGCGTGTTTGGCGAAAATCGACGACTAATCAACGGCATCCGGGCGTCAGTGACCATCGTTTGCAGATAGAATTTCCGCTCGCCGTCATACCAGCTTTGGATATCGAATTCGATTGTTCCATCCATGATCTTGCCGCGCAGTGAGTTGGGAGGCTGAGGCGCGGTAGCCAATTTGGCGTATTTTCCGGCGGCCACTAAACCTTCATCAATCCACAATGGACCTTTGATGTCGGTAAACTGCAATCCGAGAAAGGAAGCCGAGTCGATTTCAAGTTGTCCCGCGCACACGGCGGCCTGCCCATCATAACGCCCCGATAACATGACGGCCCCATGTATATCATCGACCGGGATTCCCAAATTGAGTTGATTTCGATTGAGATCAACTCTCATGTTCCAAGCCATTTCAATCGATGAGTCAACCGCTGCAGGAATGCCGCTGGGTTCTGGTGATTCATAATTGACTTGTTGAATTGCGCTGATTGAGGGTCGAACTGGCGTAAGCGAATTAAGCATTTTTCCTTTCAACAAAAAATCGCCCGTCAGCTGTAACAAACCGTCAATTTTTAGGCTCCGCAATGCTTGTTCCAACGGATCAGGAACGGCCACCAGCAAGTGTTCATCAACCGACAACGCTCCCACCATGAACTCGTGGAAGTGTAGTTGCCAAGCTTCTTGAGTGTACGCACCGGTAGCAGCCGCCGTCATCCACACTCGTTCGTGTTTGGCGCGCAACTCGCGCAATTCAATCTTCCCGTCAGATACCGATATCTGACCTTGAATCTGTTGCAAGGGATAAGGAAATGCCGCCATATGAATTTCTAGTGGCGCTTCGATGCTTTGGCCTGCCGGAGGGTCAATGGTTACTTCCAAATGGACATCAGGCGATGTCTGGTTGGGAAGTTGGCGCAAATCGACTCGAGCTAAATGCACGGCACCTTGAGGACGCAATTGGCTCCATAACTGTTGCCAAGCAGGTGCCAGGGCATTTTTTAAAGTTTGCTCGAGATAAACTTGATCGGCCAGAAAACGCAGTCCAAGTCCCTCTACCGCCGACCAACCACCTTCACAGATGATCTTGGATCGTTGGTGCATCCCCACCATATTTTTTAGTGTGAATTTTTGATCACGAACTTGGACGATTCCTTCTAAATTGCGAACGGGGTATTCAAAGCGGGTATGGCGTACACTGCAATCCTTGAGCGCCACATCAAAATCTAACCGCGGAGGAAGCTGGGGATCCGTTCGCAAAAAACGACCTTGTACACCAATATGTCCTTGAGCGCGCAGCGCCAGAATTTGCTCGGCCACTTTGGGGTATGTCTTTAGCGATTGAAACAGTTTGTCGTTGATTGGCAGTCGACCATCACAACGAAAATTTACTTGAAAGGTAGCCTGCGGACCTGGCGATGTGATTTGCCCATCTAAAGCAATAAGTTGACCACTTTCTAACGCTTGCACTGAAAAGTTTATTTGGTTGTCAATCCAGCGAGCGTTGCCGATGCATCCCGAAAGCCGATAGGGGAATTTACGATAGCGAAAGGCGAGGTCAGTAAAATCTGCACGAAGGTCCTTATCCCAAACTTGCCCATCAAAGTGCAACCAAAAATGCAAATCTGCACTACCTCCCGGTTCCAAGTCGCGGTAAATGTTTTGCCCCACCGGCGGCAGCCACACGATCCATTCGTCGCGCAAACTAAACTTTTTTAGCGATCCTGTCCATTGCCGCGGCGATTGCGGTTGCCATCCCAATTGCCAACCTGCGAGTTGCAAAGGTGACTCGCCAATTTTGCCTGTCAACGACTCCAGCTTCCACCCATTTTCATCCACAACCATGATCGCGTGCCCGTCGATCAAAGGATGAGGGAAACGATCATCCTGACACCACAATTCGCTTATTTCTAAACGACTATGAAACCGCCAGGCTTTTCCCGCACTGGGTGGCTGAACCTGAATTTGACCGCTAAGTTTTCCCTCTAGATGCTGCAAATGTTGCAATGGTTCCCGCCATTGTTGTGGAACAAAGGTCAACCAATTGTGATGCAGTGGCAATTGTTGAAAGCCGAGATCCATCGACCAAGTCGAATCAATTAACCACTCGAACTGCCCCACGAGTCTGGCCGAATCACTCCAAGAAAACATTCCCCGCCACGCAGAAGTCGCCAGTTTAGAATCGGGAAGGACTTGGTCGATACTGACATCGCGAAAAACGAGCGTCGGATGTTGAGGATGCAATTGTTCAATTTGTAATGTGGCCCGTTGAATTGAGAACTGCGGGCGCGGCTTTTCCTTCC
>JBGSMY010000010.1:0-5962 GCA_041739975.1 Pirellulaceae bacterium | reverse complement strand
CCACTCTTCGAAACGCAGGTCTCACCGCCATGCGACTGGAAGGGCACAAGGGCATCGCATCCACCATTAGAGACTTCTCAGCCAAGCCCTTGCTCTTATTTCAAATGTTACGCAAACTATAAAACTGATTTGCCCTGCGTTCTGGACCGGGGGCGTTGACCCAGATGCCCGGGCGGCTTAAAATCTCTCGTTCACGGTGGTTGTAGCTCAATTGGTTAGAGCATTGGATTGTGGCTCCAAAGGTTGAGGGTTCGATCCCCTTCAACCACCCTTTGTCAATTTTTAGGCCTCAGCTTTTAGGTCCCAATTTTTATTTGTTAGCGCAAAAAAATAGGACTGCGATATACGCAGTCAAAAAAATAGGACTGCGATATACGCAGTCCTGTCTCGTTGTGTCTGGGATAAAGAAAAAGAAATTACTTCTTCTTCTTTACAGCCTTTTTAGCCGCTTTCTTCGCGGTCTTCTTAACAGCTGCCTTAGGGGCTGCTGCCTTCTTAGCGGCTTTCTTCTTGGCCACAGTACGTCCTCCGTAAAATGAAAAACACGGGCAATCAATCTTGCCGCCCTAACCACCCTGGCAATCAAAAGCAACCACAAGGATTGCTGGAGCTTGACTGCTCAGCGTTTTGTTAGAACGCTCCGATATAATCGCCCAACGATAAAAACAGAAACACTGTTAATCTCAATTGGAGAATCATGCGGGGAACGTCGAGTAGTGCCAACCGTGGAGCCGATTGAGCTCCCCACGTTCCCTGGTCAATGATTCAATCTCAAACCATTCATGTCCATCGCTTGCAACAACTGAATAACGTTGTCACACGAGATAGTTTTAAACGATAGCATTTCTTTATTCAAGATTATTTTTTAAAATTTTTTTAATATTCACCCGTTTGGACTTGTCGAGCGATACCAATTTCTTCTGGTTCTAATGTCGCGCATCGAGCGGTTTACTTTTCAGGTTTAAGCGTACATTTCATAGAGTCAACTGCAACGACTTGTAATTGGAATTATCGGTTGCACACAAATCAACGCTCACGCGATAGGTTTCATCACAAAAGCATGGTTTAAGTAATGGTCCAGTCAACAGTTTGCATTTTCAACGCCATCAACGATCCAGAAAATATAAAAATCTCACGTAAATTCTAATTTGTCGGCGGCTATCCGTGACCCCAATCGTAGCGTCAGATTCTGGTTCGATGGCGCTCATCGACGTTGCGGATTTTAGGTCCATGCGTCTCGTTCGAACCAATAAATCGACTTGAACTGCCGACCGTTAAATCAATCGGTTAAAATTTTTGCACCTAGGAATTTGAAACACAAAGACGTTTCGAATCGTTCAAGAAACTTCTCGGCGAAGTTCAATTGCTATGGAAAAGATGATCGTCCTGGATCCAAAAAGTTTTTTTAAATTTTTTTCCTGCGAACGCGAAAGTTTACTGCGCAAGTGCCTTTTGAAGTGAATTTTTATTAGTCAATTGAATTAATCAAGCAACAACATCTGGTAACGGAAGCGAGTTTTCTCCTAGCGAAATCAACCATCACAATGATACAAAGATTCGATCCCGGTCGATCTATTTTTGCGGACGACCCTCGTAAAGTGGCGTAACGTCTTTAAATATTCATCGACGAAAAATGATTTAACGTCCGGTTGCGAACGTGGCGAGTCTTACAGGTATCTTCACCCGTCAATCCGTCGCGTTTGCAGTACTCATCGCATTTAATTGCTTGATTGATTCGTAAACATTTAAGTTTGGCATTTGAAATACTAATAGATGTGATGGTTCGACATTGATTTTGCTTATTGTGAGTGACATGGGAAGAGGCGAAAGGGCATGATTCTCCTGCCATCAAAAGTTGGTTTTTGCCATTGAACGGGTAGGGGGGGATTACTGTCGCCGTCTGCTGTACAGTAGCCGTCCGCTGTCCTCAGCGGCGGCATAGAAAGCTCTCTTTAGTTTTGTTGCCAGTAATTAGTCGTCGATTGTCAGCCTGAGGACAGGCTGACCTACCGTAGCTGACCTACGTTACCGCTGTCCTCAGCGGCGTTCGCGACATTTTCTCTCCCCATCCACCTTCCATTCTCGCCAAAAAACTCACACCGTGGGGGTGGGCAACTTAAACCCCTACTGCCGTTCGCGCTAATTTTTTAAGTGCCGCGGCACCGCGTTCGAGCGTGCGTTCATCGACTGCATAAGAAATACGAAAGTGTGTATCGTGGTCACTAAAGATATTTCCCGGGATCACCAATAATTGTTCTTGAACGGCTGCTTCTATAAAAGACTGTCCATCACCCCAAGGCAATTTCGGAAAAAGATAAAAAGCTCCACCCGGATTGGCAATCTCATAATCATTGCCCAGTTCTTGTAACAACCAATCCCGCTTCTGCTTGAGCTTTATCATCTCGTCAACAGGCGGCAAATCACAAGCAGTCAGACAAGCCCACTGGACTGGAGCTGGCGCGCAGACAAAAGTGAACTGTTGCAGTTTGGCCATCACTTCCATCAGTGCAGCGGGGCCGTGCATCAAACCCACACGCAATCCAGTCATCGCATGCGATTTCGAAAAACCATCAATCACAATGGTTTGATCGTTGTAAGTTGCCGGCGAATGATGGGGCCCATCAAACGAAAACTGGCTATAAATTTCATCGGAGACCAAACAGATGTCTCGTCGTTTCGCAATTTCCGCGACGGCGCGAACTTCTTCCGCCGAATAACAAACTCCAGTGGGATTGCCGGGACTATTGAGCAAAATCATTTTGGTCCGCGGTGTAATCGCAGCTTCGAGTCGATCGGTATCAATACGAAAATCGGGATAGGTATTGATTTTCACCGCGCGACCACCGGCCAGTTCCACGATGGCCGGGTACATCACAAAATAGGGATCAAAGAAAATTACCTCATCGCCTGGGTTGACGCAGCCCATCAATGCCAGCACCAATCCGCCACTTGTGCCCGACGTGATGATGACCCGGCGATCCGAATGTCCAAATTGTTTGTCAACCGCCGACTGAATTTTTTGACGAAGGGCAGGAATCCCTTCGGTCGGTGTGTAACCATTGTGGTCTTTTTCAATGGCCTGGATCAACGCTTGTTTAACTGCGGCGGGAACCGGGAAATCAGGTTGACCAATTGACAGATTAATCGGATCTTTGACCTTGGCAGCCAAAGCAAACATGCGGCGAATACCGCTACTGTCAAATCGCTCGGTGCGTTGGGCGATCCACTGATTCACGCTCATGATTTTTTGATTCTCCCGATTATGCGGTTCTTTTTCCCCTTGTGAGGGGATCGAAACCTAGTTGGCCGTTTCCGGTGACCTATGTCAGCGGGCGTCGATTGCTACAATGACAACAGTCTGGTGTTTTGCCCTTTCCATTATGGTGGCAAAAGGCGTTCCTCGGAATGGGCGAGTCGATCGAAAAACGGTCCGCTAGTCTCCTCGCCGGGATCAGGATTTGCAAGGCGACATGATCATGGTGCAATGGTCCTGAATCACCAGCTCTGGCCAAAGATTTTGGGTCGATAAGTTGGGGTAATATTTTTCATGAGCCAATTGAATCACGAATGCGGGGTTGCCGCTATTTATCATTTGCCCAGCGCAGAAACCAATCCGTTGGTTGCCAGCGGCCAGCGCGAACAAACCTCGCGCTTGATTATCCGTATGTTGCTGGATATGCAAAATCGCGGCCAGTTGTCCGCCGGAATTTCGCGTTATCATCCTCAGGCTGAAAACAATCAGCTTATCGATACCTATCGTGATCTAGGCTCGGTGCAAGAAGTGTTTCGTTTGTCTCATGAGGGCAAATCGGAAAGTTTAGCAAAAACCTACGACGGCATCGCTGCCATCGGTCATGTGCGCTATGCGACCTGTGGTAAAGCAGATAGAAGTTACGCGCAGCCATTTGAAAACCACCATTTTCATAAGCGTCAATGGTTCAGTTTTGCTTTCAACGGTCAATTGGCTAACTACAAACAGCTAGAAGCCGAAATTCTGCGCGACTCCGACCATCATATTGTTCGGCATACGGATACCGAAGTCTTGCTGCATCAATTCTCGTCAATCTTGCACGCTCAGCCCGATATCCCCTTGGAAGTCATGATGCGACACGTGGCCCGGCATTTGGACGGCGCTTATTCAGTCGTGTTTGTTAACGCCCAAGGTGAAATGTTAGTGGCGCGCGATCCGCTCGGAATCAAACCGCTTTGTTACGCCGTGCAAGGGTCATTGTTTGCGGCGGCTAGTGAAAGTGTCGCGCTGCTCAATCTTGGTTTTCATCGCAACGAAATCGAGTCATTGGAGCCGGGGCGCGCAATCGTGATTCGCAACGGCCGCATCGAGTTTCATTCATTTGTCGATCAGCCGGGCCGCGCCCACTGCTTTTTTGAGTGGATCTATTTCGCGAACGTCGCCAGTACGCTGGATGACCGCAGCGTTTATCTTACACGCACCGAACTCGGCAAGGAGCTTGCGCGACTCGAACGCGAGCAACCGTTATGTCCGCTCGATGAGAATACGATCGTGGTGGCGGTGCCCGACACCAGCAAAGCGGCAGCGGACTCGATGGCATTTCATCTGGGCATCCCGGCATACGAGGGCCTGATTCGCAATCGCTACAGCGGGCGGACTTTCATTGAGACCAATCAAGAACAACGCAGCGAGCGCGCTAAGATTAAGTACACGCCGTTGCGAGAAATTCTCGACGGCAAACGGGTTTTGTTAGTGGAAGACTCAATCGTGCGTTCAACCACGATGAAAGCGCTGTTGCAGCGGATTCGCGAGGAAGGTGGCGCCAAAGAGATTCACGTCCGTGTGGCTTGTCCGCCCATTGTCGCACCTTGTTTTTATGGCATCGACATGTCCAGCGTGCGCCAATTATTCGCTCCACGGTTTTTGTCAAAAACTCCCGACGGCAAGTTGACGCCGGCAATTGAAGCGGAGATGGCTCGCGAGTTGCATGCGGATTCGCTAAGGTATTTGCCGATCGAGTCGATTGCCAAAGCGATCGGGATGCCGAGCAATCATTTGTGCCAAGCGTGTATTTCCGGTAGCTATCCGACACCTGCTGGGCAACGCCTCTATCAAATCGATCAACAACAGAGTGCTTCGCAAGGACATGACCCGAGCAGCGAATCGCGGACTTACGAATCACTCGCGGCCGCGCGAATCACGCCCATCAGCTAACTCGTCGATTACTATCGCTGAGGCTCTTAACACGATTCCATTCTGTCGGCCCATTCTGTTGGCCCGTTCTAAGCGGCTTGTCTTTAACGCATTCGTTGATGCATAAGTTGAAGGCGAGCTTAGAATCCAACGTAAGGCGCGTTGCGAGCGCCGCGTCGAGCATATGGTGAACTTTGAGTTGAGGTCGGTTCGGAGAGTGGTCGATCGAAACCCAACGGACGTCCGCTTTCGATTGCGGGTCCCAGTGTGTTGTTAGGATAGGGGTCGTGCAGCACTGCTCGTTGACGTTGTTCGCCAATCGTTCCTGGTGAACCCCAATTGGGTCGATTATGGCATCCGGTGGTCAAGGCAACTACACCCGCGATCAACAAAACTTGAGCTGCAGGCGGAAATAGTATTCTGAACGACGAGCGCTGACGCCCAGTTATCCGATTGGTGAAGGATGTCGGATTTCGTTTATCCATTGGCGTAGGTTCCTTCGAATTCGTTTCCCGATGGCAGGGCTGGCACTCTTTTGTCTTTCGCGCAGCAACTGTACTCGAATTCAGGTAAATACGGCAAGATATATTTGAAGGCGTAAATTCGGCCATTTAGCCAATAATTTCGCAACAACTCAAACGCAGGCATAAGGCGCGACTGAGGACAGCGGTAACGTAGGTCAGCCTAGTATCTTGTATTAGCATCTTGTTTTTAGTGTTTGTCTCACTTTTAAGGAAAGAATTTTTGTAGACTAGAAAATCGCTTTCCCCCAAGGCCTTGGGGGAAAGCGGCGGGCAA
>JBGSMY010000248.1:0-7739 GCA_041739975.1 Pirellulaceae bacterium | reverse complement strand
AATCCTTCAATCGCAATGGACATAATCACCCTTCAACCGGTTGTTTATTTTGACTTTCGCGTCGACTATGATAAAGGCCATCGGGAGCGGGAACAAGGTCCAAATCTAAGTGACGAAAGGAAACCGAATGATCGTTCGAAGGCATTTTGCGTGGAGAATTTTGTTCTCTGGAATGGCTTGCATGCTGAGCTTGACAGCGATGGCTCAAGAAGACACCGGCGCAGGTCAAGCCGCGGCTGTCGAGAAAAAACCAGCCGACAGTTACGAATTTAAAACTGACGTCGACCTCCAACGTACTGAGATCAAATCTCAAGACAATACCGGCACTTGTTGGAGTTTTGCCACCACCAGCTTTATTGAGTCGGAGCTGTTGCGACAAGGCAAAGGCGCACACGACCTCTCCGAGATGTTTGTCGTTCGCAACACCTATGAAGCGAAAGCTAAAAATTTCCTACTGCGACAAGGAAAAGCTAATTTTTCGGAAGGTGCGTTAGCCCACGATTTATTAAACGCGGCCGATCGTTTTGGCTTGGTGCCCGAAGAAGTCTACAGCGGCCGTTTGCCCGGCGATACACGTCACGATCATTCGGAATTGCAAATGCTCCTTAATTCTATGCTCGTGCCCATGGCAGAAAAAAAGAAAGCCGGCGCGAAATGGTGGTCTGCCTATCGTGGCGTCATCGATTCTTACATGGGACCGGCTCCCGAAGAATTTTCTTACCAAGGTGAAACGTTTACGCCTCAATCATTTGCCGCTCATGTCAATTTCAATGCGGATGACTATATCAATTTCACGTCCTACACACACCATCCGTTTGGCGAACCGTTCGTTTTGGAAATACCTGACAATTTTTCCAATGGTTCGTTCCATAACATTCCAATCGATGATCTGGTTGCCACGATCGATCGCGCGTTGGACAACGGATACAGCGTCGCTTGGGATGGCGATGTTAGCGAACGTGGATTCGCTCGCGACAAAGGAATTGCCGTGTTGCCCGCAAACAACCAAAGTCGCGATTTCGCTCGCGCACCAGTCGAAGAACTAACGGTTACCCAAGAAATGCGACAAGCCGCATTGGAAGATTTCACGACCACCGATGATCACCTAATGCACTTGGTCGGCCGCGCTTTTGATGGCAATGGAACCAAATATTACTTGATCAAAAATTCTTGGGGGCCAGTCGGTGAACACGCCGGCTACCTATATATGTCGGAAGCTTATTTGCGACTCAAAACCGTGGCCATCACAGTCCACAAAGACGTTAAAAAACCAGGTGATGCCGAATAACGGACGTTCGTTTCGGTACTATTCGGCTTTTGGACGCTCAATGTCAATGGCGGGTGGACATCGTCTCTCGACAGATTTAACTTAAAGCGAGGTGGAAACAAAAGCGTTCCACCTCGTTTTTTTTGGTTTAGTGCAATTAATACCTCTTTGTTTTCGTTCACCGAGCTCACGCAATAGAATGACAAATCCCATTCCAACGAATTCCGACCGTTCCAGTCCCAGTCGCAGTGGCGCGTTCGATTCAAAAGTCGATCAGCGCGTACAGCAATTTTCCGAGAGTATCAGCTTTGACCATCAACTTTATCGTCAAGATATTCGCGGCTCGATCGCTCACGCGCAAATGCTGGCGGATCAAAGTTTGCTATCGCCTGGCGAACGCGACCAAATTGTGGCTGGACTGCAACAAATTGAACGGGAAATTGATCGGGGCGAGTTTCACTTTGACTCGGGTCTCGAAGATATCCATATGAACATTGAGCAGCGATTGATTGATCGGCTAGGGGATGTCGGCAGGAAATTGCACACGGCCCGCAGTCGCAACGATCAGGTCGCCACAGATTTGCGTTTATGGGTCCGAGATCAAATCGACGCGATCGACGCACAACTGCGAGCCTTGCAACTGGCGTACTTGCAGCGTTGTGATCAAGATTTCGAGACCATTATTCCGGCTTATACACACATGCGTCGCGCTCAGCCGGTTTTGGCGGCCCATTACTGGCTGGCTTATATCGAAAAATTCGCCCGCGACCGCGAGCGATTGGCCGATTGTCGGCGACGGACCAACGTCAATAGCCTCGGCTGCGCGGCTTTGGCCGGGACATCGCTGCCCATCGACCGACATCGTACGGCCGAGTTGTTAGGTTTCGCGAGTGTCGCCGCCAACAGCCTCGATGTTTCCAGCGACCGCGATTTCCTGTTAGAGTTTGTCTTTGACTTGTCTCTGGTCGGACTGCACCTGAGCGGCTGGGCCGAAGAGTGGATCTTGTGGTCGACATCCGAATTTGATTATTTGGAACTGCCCCATGCGTTTTGTACCGGTTCGTCGATTATGCCGCAAAAGATTAACCCCGATACTTTGGAACTGACTCGCGGCAAATCGGCCAGTGTCGTGGGTGCCCTGCAAACGTTATTAGTTTTGGTTAAAGGACTGCCGTTAGCGTACAATCGCGATCTGCAGGAAGATAAGCCGCCTGTTTTTCAGGCTGTCCGCACCATTTGTGGGGCCCTGGAGGTCGCAATTCCGGTCGTAGAACTGGCCCGTCTAAACAAGGATTCCATCGCCGCTCGGTTGGACACGGGATTCTTGGACGCCACCACATTAATGGAATTCCTCATAAAAAATGGGCTTCCTCAACGCACAGCCCACCACCATGTCGGGGATTTGGTCCGTTTGGCGACCCAACGGCGGTGTCGATTGGCCGACCTGACTTTGGCAGATTTTGAAAGTTTTGGGATCAAAATCGACAATTCTGTTTATGATGTATTGGGGGCTGCGGCGGCAATCCAAGCGTTTGTTAGTTATGGATCCACCGCACCAGTTCAGGTCCGTAACCAAATCAAACGTTGGCAACAGACACTGTTGAAAGACTCTGTCTGAGCCGGCGTCATAAATTGCCCAATTGATACAAGCGATGGGGTTGAGGACTCAAGCGAGTTTTGCCGTTTGAGATCACTGGTTCTTTGAATTCATTACTATTGAATAGCGCATGATCGCGACGATGAAGGCAACTATGATTAGGGGTAATTCAGTTTTCTTCTTCTTGACGATCGCATTTTTTGGCTGGCACGCTTCGGCGGCCACTGCCCAAGACGATCCGTTTGCCACCAAACCAAGCACCGCAGCCACGCCGTCGGCAAATTCCACTCCCGCCGCCCAAGCCGGTTCGCAAACAACCGATCAAACATCCGCACAAGAAGTTACCGACCCGGTGGCGCGACAAGTCATTGCAACGATTCGCAAATCGAATCCAACTTCGCCCCGCGATTTGGCAATGGCCATCAATACGTTGTTGGACGTTGATCAACCCAATGCGGCCCAACCGTATCTCGAGCAACTCGATAAACTCCCATTAACCGACGTTGAGCTACATCAATTAATGCAAGCTGTCGGCTCGGACGTGTTGTTCCGTATCCATGCCACACCCGAACTCAGCCCCTTGGGTCCGACGTTTGCCAAACGAGTTTTTACAGCCAGCCGCGCGATTGCAACCAGCGCCGAGCGGCTCAACCAATCAATCCGCAACCTTTCCAGTAGAGACATCGACAGTCGTTCGACCGCATTTCGCGAACTTCGTCGTATTGGCCAACCTGCAGTAATTGCTTTGCTGGAAACGTTTGCAGACCGTGAGCGTCGTTCGGAGTTTGCCGCGGTTCGCGACGCCTTGCACGAAATGGGGCCCAATGCACTGCAACCTTTGTTGGGCGCAGCCCGCGCCAGTAAATTGCAAGTCCGTTATGAAGCCTTGTTAGCTTTGGCTCAAATGGATCACCCGGCCGCTTACGATGCCGCAGCAGCCGCAGCACTGAATCCACAACAACCCGAACCTTTGCGTCAAGATCTTTTGGCCACAATGCGTTCCATCTATGGCAAAGATCTGGACCGCGCGACGGTAATTTCGCGCGTACGAAAAAACGCCAGCGACCTACTGTTTGGTCGAACTGCCGTCGCTGACTTGCTGTACTACGATCGGCAGTTGGTTTACGTCAAACATTGGCGCTGGAACGCCGAACAAAATAAACTCATTGCCAACGATGTCAGCCCAGCTACGTCTGGCCGCTGGTTGGCCTCAGATCGGTTTTCCGATTTGGCGGCAATTGCCCCCGACGATGTCGAAATCAATCAATTGCATTTGCTGGCGTCGCTGGATGCCACAAAACGCGTTCAAGGTCCAGATGAATTACTCGATCGCTCGCAACTCCCTGGAAACATGCAACAAACTTCAGTAACCGATCTCGAATCGGCTTTGCAGTTCGCCATCGATCGCGACTTGATGCCAGCCGCTTGCGGACTATGCCAATGGTTGGGTCAAATCCCAGAATCTAAATCGTTGGTAACGACTAAGAGTAACAATGGATTGATTCGCGCTTTGCAGAGTGGTGATCGCCATACTCAGTTTGCAGCGTTCCAGGCGATCACTGGCATGGACTTGCAACACGCTTACCCCGGCAGCAGTTATGTATTGGCCGCCGCGATTTTCTTTGCCAATTTTGGCGATCGTCCATCGGGAATCATCGGTCACACCGACATTGGTGTCGCACGCGACCTTGCCGCTGCCATGAATTTGGCAGGATTGACCGGACGCGGTGTTGCCGGTGGTCGCGAACTATTTCAAGAAGCGATTTCCGATTCGAATCTGCAAGTGTTGTTTATCAGCGACACCTTGAGCCAACCGATGTTTACAGAGCTCATTCAACAACTTCGCAACGATTGGCGTACCAAACGGCTGCCGATCGCAATTCTCACTCGTACCACCGAAACCCAACGGTCCGAACGAATCGCCAAGAACGATAGTCGTCTTATCGCGGTACCGGAAACGTCAGACGCTACGCTGGTCGCTCTGCAAGTCGATCAAGTTCGTCGGTTGGCGGAACCTTGGACGCTCGATACGCTGCAAGGCCGTTCGCACGCCCAGGTCGCTTTGGATTGGCTAGCGCAAATTATCGCCAACGCCCAATCGTATCGGTTTTACGATGTGATCCAATACGACCAAGCGATCGCGGATTTGATTTTTGTGGTTGAGGATACCCGACAAGCACTTAAGATTTTGGGCGGCATGGCGTCGGCCAAAGCACAACGAGCTTTGCTCGATTATGCAAATCAAAATGGCTTGCCCATCGAAATGCGGCAACAAGCTGTCGATGCGTTTGCTGCTGCGATCGCCAAACGCGGCGTATTGCTCACGACCGCTGAGTTGTCCGCTCAGTATCAACGATACAATGCCAGTGAAATGGAGGCTGGAAATGTCCAGCGGATTTACGGTGCAATTTTAGATTTGCTCGAACAACGAGCGCGGGGTCTCCAGCCAGCAAATAACGATTCCACCAGCGGCAATTTATTACGCCAAAACGGTGTCGAAATCATTCCAACCGGCACCACTTCGGAATCTCAATCTTCCGGCGGATAATGCAGTTTGTTGACGATCGCTCAATAAATGATGGCGATCGTTTGCAGTAATCGCGTCGCAATCTCTTTTTAGCGCCGCCCACACCGGCCACCGCCGCCAAGGTAGCGAACAGCGTCAACCTATCGAACAGCACTAAGCTGCCGTACAGCACTAAGCGAACGAAGCTAAGCTAGCGAAGCGAACCAGCCACGCGCTGTGCCAACAGCAGTCGCTGTTCGGCTGACTGCAGGTCATAAGTGTCGAGGTCGCATTGGATCCAATTTAGTTCCAACTGCTTGGCAATTTCCGCCGCACTGGCATCCGCGCCAAAAATCACCGTAACTTTCATATTCCAGTGCTGTTCGAGAAACCACTGATGCCAGCGCAATAATTGTTCGGCGTCCGAAACCCAAATCGCTTGCACGATAAACATCTCGTCAGCCATGCCAGACAGATTCGGTCGAGGAGGGTAGGGGACTGATGTCGGAAACAAGTCCAATAACATGACCTGCGCTCCTCTCGCTTCCAATCCAGCCTGCAATTGAGTTCGCTGCGAGAACGTTTCAAGTGCAATGGTGGTTTGGTCCAGCGCAAATTGTTGACCCAATTGACTTAACAAAGTCCGCCAGTCGGGCGCATCGAGCAGCGTCAATCGATCGCGCAACCCATGATCCGATAGCCATTGAAAGGCGGCTGTGCTCGTTGTTGCAATCGGTAGGTCTTGGATCACGGCGCGTTGACGCGATTCCGGAGTAATCTGTTGTATACCGCGGACGCAGGTTTGCGCGCCCAGCAAAGTTGTGAACACCATCAACTCAATCTCGGCGACAAGGCTGCGGTAACCAAGTTGCTTAATTGCCTCTTGATCAACTCGCAACGGCGGAAATTTCTCTGGAATGGCGAATTGACCGCCAAACTCTATTGCCAAATCTCGCCAAATGGGCAATCGCAAGTCGTCCGCGGCGCAGCGCAAGCAAAATCCAGTTAGCAGTTGATTTTCTGCAGACATCGGTGACTTCACTCTCTCGCGACTGCGCGACGTTATAATCAATCGCCTCTACTCGCATCGGCGAGTTTCGCGTATTTGGATTCTGGATTCGAAATGAACTCAAAATTTGCCGAGATCGATCAATTGCTGCAAATGGATTCCATTCCGGCGGTGCTGGAATTCATGGTCCAACAATTCCTGGCGGATCGCGAATTTCATCGGGTATTTGAGGTCCGCAAAATGCAAACGCGCCATACGTTGGGGTTGCCTATTTACTATACCGACCGCCCACCCAGTACAACACCCGAACAGAATCGAACGCTCGAACAAGCTGTGTTGGCCGCTTGTCGCGAAGTGGGCCAACTTTTGGTGTTATCCGGCCAAATCCAAACGGCATGGTATTATTTGCAACCGCTCGACGATTCCAAATTTGTCCGCGATTTGTTAGCCAACGCACCAGTAACACCAGAAAATTCTCAAGAGTTTCTTGAAGTCGCGTTGTATCAAGGCGCTTATCCAGAGTTGGGCTACCAAATGGTGTTGGATCGCTCGGGCACCTGTAATGCGATCACTACGTTCGAGTCGATTCAGGGTTACCTGTCTTTGGCCGACCGCACAATGTTGGCGACTTTGTTAGTGCAACATCTCGATCGAGAACTGCGACAAAACATTTCCCGCACGTTGACAAATTCCAATACTGCCGCCGCGGAGTTCGACGTGCAGGCTGCGTTGCCGCCAGGGTCATTGTCGTCTGTTGCCGAATTCTTGAAGAATTCAGAAGAGGTAATCTTGGCCTCAATGCCGCATTTGGACGCCACACATTTGGCAAGTGTCGTAAAAATTGGACGCTGGACTGACCAAGCTGAACTCTGGCAGTGCCTGATTGAATTCTGCGACTATGGGGCATTGATGCCCGAATCGCTGCAATATCCCAGTGACCCACCGTTCACCGAGACCTATCGCGACCACCGGCTCTATTTTCAAACCTTGTTGACGCGTGAACCCGAATTGGCGAGTGAGTTGTTTGCCGAAAAATTTACTGCAGCGAATTCCCCTGCAGAACAAAGGGCCGTTGCAGCCGCCTGGGCCGAGTTACTGTATCGGATCGACCGTCCCACCACGGCAATTGAAATACTTTTAAAGATTGCGCCTGCCGGAGACGCCAATCTCAGTGCCGACTTGTTGAACCTAGCGTCGTTGACGCCTACTCACCCTGGTCTGGCGAATTACTTTCGACAACAGGATGATTTGTTGAGCTATGGCATCGTCCAACTTCTCGATCGACAAATGCAAGTCGATTTGTAATCGTCTAGTGATCGGTGCATGTAGTGAAAAGCAGAATCATCCCCGGGACAAGCCC
>JBGSMY010000201.1:0-3975 GCA_041739975.1 Pirellulaceae bacterium | reverse complement strand
GGTCAAGGCGGCGGCGGCTTCGGCGGCGGCGGCGGTGGTGGCTTCGGCGGCGGCGGTGGTGGTCTTGGCGGTCAAGGCGGTGGCGGCGGTATTTTCAATATCCCTCCCGGACGTGGCGATCGACTACAAATCGCAACCGTTTGCTTGGAACACGGAAAACCCGATCCCCGCGCTCAAATGAACTATACCATTCGACCTCTTAGTGAATTAAACAAGTCACCCGAAATCGAAGTGCTGTGCCGATTGTTGGCCAGTGGTCACGTGGATCAAAGCGTTGCTCAGGCTGCTGCTTGGAACATGACGGATGGGTTGAGCTGGGAATTTTTGGCGAACAAAAATCGCGTCGAATTGATGGACGGTTACCGCGAATCGTTCTTTAACCGAAATCAATTAATTGCTGCCCAACAAGTCGTTAGCTGGGCCAAAACCCAAGTTGAGACGAGCGCTTCGTCGGCCGCAAAAACTGGCGAATCGACCGAACAAGAATTGCAACGCATCGAAAACGGCGGCGAATAATTTATCGCATAAGCCACTTTCGATTCTGAATACATCCAAAACCACTTTCGTTCCATTGCGAAAGTGGTTTTTTCTTTTGTGAGCCTGATCGACCAATTCGTCTGTTGGGTCCTCGATTTGTCTATCGCGTTTAACCACATCTCCCCAATAGATCCATTGGCCATCACCTAGACTTCGAAATTCAATTTGAATGGGCTCACCCAGCCCGAAAACGATCAACCGGCCGTCGACTGATCGCCTAGCTGTTTTGCCCATGTTCTCAATCTACTTGTCGAGAGCTAACCGGAGGTTTACCATCAGGAATCCAAAAACCAGCATTATTGGGTCGCAAATCACTATCTCGAAAAAGAACTGATTGGGTGATACATGATCATCGCCATTCCCAAAGAATCGGCACGCGGCGAATGCCGAGTGGCCGCGACACCTGACTCGGTCAAGAAGTTGATCAAACTTGGCTACCAAGTTCATGTCCAAGCTGGAGCCGGCGAGTCGAGTTGTTTTGCCGATGATACTTATCGCACGGCCGGCGCCACCATTGAAACTAGCCTCCAATCGTTGTTGGCGGGAGCCGATGTGGTTACCAAAATCAACCCGCCGACCGTCAACGAAATTGAAAAATTGCCCACGGATTCGTTGTTGATCAGCATGTTTCGCCCCGCTCAAAACAGCGAGCTGGTTGAAAAATGTCTCCAACGCGGTGTGAATGTTTTGGCATTGGATTGTATCCCGCGAATCTCACGCGCCCAAAAAATGGACGTACTGAGTTCGATGGCCAACATCGCGGGCTACCGCGCGATCATCGAGGCGGCAGGTGCGTTTCCCAGTTTCTTTACGGGACAGATTACGGCAGCTGGTAAGGTTCCGCCAGCAAAGGTCTTGGTGATCGGCGCCGGAGTCGCGGGCTTGGCGGCAATTGGCGCGGCACGAGGTTTGGGGGCGATCGTCCGCGCGTTTGATACGCGGCCAGCCGTGAAAGAACAAGTCCAAAGTATGGGTGCAGAGTTTTTAGAACTCGACTTTTCGGAAGATGGAGAAGGTGCAGGCGGCTATGCCAAAGTCATGAGTCCCGAGTTCATCAAGAAAGAAATGGAACTGTTTGCGGCTCAAGCAAAAGATGTTGATATTATTGTCACCACGGCACTCATTCCTGGAAAGCCGGCGCCGCGTTTGATTACTGCGGAAATGGTGCGGTCAATGAAGCCGGGCAGTGTAATTGTCGATATGGCGGCCGAGCAAGGCGGTAATTGTGAGTTGACCAAGCCCGGAGAAAAAATCGTTTCCGACAACGGAGTGACGATCATCGGCTACGCCGATTTACCCAGTCGTTTACCAACCCAATCGTCGTGTTTGTTTGCCAACAATATTGTCAATTTACTAACGGATTTGACGCCGGCCAAAGATGGAATCGTTGTTCTGAATCTCAAAGATGAAGTTGTTCGGCAGTCCTTGGTGACCTTTCAGGGTCAAAAACATTGGGGAACTCCGGCCGCTAGTCCACCTCCGCCCGTCGCGCCCGCCACCAAAACCGGCAGTAGCGCAGTGTCAGCCGAGTCGGCCAGTAACAGCGAATATTTGCCGCTCTGGCGAAGCCCCCAAGTCATGGCAATTGCTGTTGCCGTATTAGCGGTATTGTTACTTGGTATTTCGTGGATTGCTCCGCCCGGCTTTGTTGGCCGACTGACTATTTTTTGTTTGGCTTGTTTGGTTGGTTGGCAAGTCATCTGGAGTGTTACTCCAGCGCTGCATACGCCGTTGATGAGTGTTACAAATGCGATCAGTGGCATTATCATTGTGGGTGGTATGTTACAGATGCTCGGACCGTGGTATAGCCCGCCTGTATTGTTGGCGTCGGTCGCTGTCCTGTTGGCGTCGATCAATGTCGCCGGCGGATTTTTGGTGACGCAACGCATGCTGAAGATGTTTCGAAAGTAAGGCCCGTTCATGGACAATATAATTTATTTGGCGTGGCTGATCGCTGGCCTCTGCTTCATTTTTAGTTTGGCAGGCCTCAGTCGTCATGAGACCTCTCGACGCGGCAACAATTTAGGCATGATCGGAATGCTGATCGCCGTTGCTGCGACGGTGATTTGGTTGCTGGCCCGACGAAATTTAGAATCGATGGCGTTTGAATCCGGCACCGGATTGGCGCTGATGATTGCGTTGGTGGTTGGTGCTGGTATCGGGATTGTTATGGCACTGCGGGTGCAGATGACGGCGATGCCCGAGTTGGTCGCGCTGCTTCACAGTTTTGTTGGCTTAGCCGCTGTTTTGGTGGGTTTTGCAAATTACTGGGCCCATCCAGCGGTTATGAACATTAGTCCCCCACCGCCAATTACGGCAAACCTGATCCATTTGATTGAAACGGCCCTCGGTGTTTTTATTGGCGGAGTGACTTTTACGGGCAGCATCGTCGCTTGGGGCAAACTCAACGGCAAGATCACGAGCAAACCGCTGACCTTGCGCGGCCGCCATGCCCTAAATCTGTCGTTGCTCGGCGCCACGTTGTTGCTTACCGTCGTTTTTTGTTTCGTCAAACCACTTGCAATTGGTCTGACGCTTTTGACGTTGATTACAATCATTTCATTTGTGCTCGGTGCCCATTTAGTATTGGCTATTGGTGGTGCCGATATGCCGGTCGTCGTTTCAATGCTCAATAGCTATAGCGGATGGGCCGCGGCGGCGACGGGTTTCATGTTGCAAATCGATCTGCTAATTGTCACGGGCGCATTGGTAGGAAGCAGTGGCGCGATTTTGTCTTACATTATGTGTCATGCCATGAACCGTTCATTTATTAGCGTGATCCTTGGCGGCTTTGGTGGCGAATCATCAACGCCCAGCTCCGCCTCATCGGCCAATTTGACTTATCACCAAACAACAGCCGAAGAAACGGCTGAATGGATGCTCAATACGAATGAAGTGATCATTGTGCCCGGCTACGGTATGGCGGTGGCCCAAGCTCAACATCCGATTCGCGAGATTTGCGAAATCTTGCGAAAACGCAACGTCAAGACCCGATTTGCAATTCACCCGGTCGCCGGTCGTTTGCCCGGACATATGAACGTTTTGCTGGCCGAAGCCAACGTGCCCTATGATATCGTGCTGGAGATGGAAGAGATCAATGAAGATTTTCCACATACGGGCGTTGTGTTAATCATCGGAGCCAACGATATCGTCAATCCCGGTGCTCAAGACGACCCGAGCAGTCCGATCTATGGAATGCCAGTTTTGGAAGTTTGGAAAGCCGAAAAAGTCGTGATCTTAAAACGTTCGATGGCTACCGGATATTCGGGTGTCGACAATCCCTTGTTTTATCGCGACAACTCGGCCATGTTGTTTGGCGATGCCAAAGCCAGCGTCGATCGGATATTACAATCACTGCGGGCCTGAATCGGAATATACCTTGCCCCTCAAAAAACTTACGCTTTTGCCAAGTATGCTGAAAAAAGGTGCGACATTGCC
>JBGSMY010000219.1:0-11458 GCA_041739975.1 Pirellulaceae bacterium | reverse complement strand
GTAGTTAGTACGACCCATTTGATCGCTACGGCCGTTGGCTGTACCGAACGAAATGTTCCAGTAACCCCACAAGTCTTCGGTGTCGATACCGGCATCGCTGTTGGCCAAAGGTTGACCACCGCAATAGATTTGTGTGAAAGCGTCAGCGACCAAATCCGATGGGCAGGTAAAGTGACCGATGTCAAAATACGCAATCCGCCAGAAATCGTTACTGGTTGGAATTACTGTCCAATCACCGTAGTACTGTGCATTGGTGTTCGGATCTTTATAATCGCGAAGATTCTTCGCCCAATCGAAAAAGAACGGATCCATTTGATCGTAAACATAATTCAATTCCATGAACGGCATGGCTTGGGCCAACGCCGAACTGGTTTGTTGATGATACGCATAGTTATAGCTATTTGCATCCAACCAAGAACTAATTGTGATCGCACCTTTAGCGCCCAGAAACGATGGCAATCGTTTGTTGGCGTCATGATAATTGTGGAAAGCAATACCGATTTGACGCAATCGGTTAGCACAGTCGGTTCGTCGAGCTGCTTCACGCACTTGTTGCACAGCTGGCAACAACATGCCAATCAAAATACCAATAATGGCAATCACAACTAGCAGTTCGACCAAGGTAAACCCTTGTCGACGGGCAACGTTCATACACATTCTCCCTGAAAAAGAAATAAGATTGAGGATGTGATTCGGTGAATCTGAAAAACCAAACGGCTTGAGTGCCGCCCTGCCCCATTTCACCGAACAATAGAAGTCCCGGTCCTTTTGGATCCCGAAGCGATAAACGTTGTGGATGGTCAGTCGAGGTAGGCGAAGTTCGAGAAATCGTAATTTTCGATATTCCGCAACACCTCTGAGGATTGATAATAATTACTGATTCATATTCGCCCACAACATTCGTCCGCTCGCTCTCCCGCACCAGATCGAGACAAACAAGGTGACAATCAACCACCTTATCGATGGCCTAATGACACCTTCTTATTTGATGGTACCAGTATAAATTTATAAATCAAGAAAAAACTTAGAAAAAACTTAAATTTTTTCGTTACCCTTGTTTTTCGCGGGCAATGACGATGTTTCCGGGTGTTTTTTGATGATAATTGATGCGTGTTTGACCTAAGTTTTCCGAACAATTCAGGCCAAGTTTACGTTCTAACACAAAAATTTTCAAAACGCGTCGCCCAAATCGCAGTTTCCGGCAGTTTTAAGTCCCAAATGCAAAATGTCCATTTCGAAAAAATGCTCCATGCCATGTCCATAAAGTCGAGTTATTGACGTCGGTTTCACCGAAAACAACTTGCAATTCATCGAAATCCAATAAAAATTTTCGCGTCTTGAATGGTTAATTCGTTTTTTGTCTAAGAATTATTCAACGAGGAGAATCTGGATTGCCGGAATCTGCGATGAGGTCAGGAAATTGGCGAGGCTTTTTCCTCGAAAACCATCGGCCCGAAAAAGGCTGGATGCATTTACACCTAGAATTTGATGGCGACCAACTAAAAGGTGAAGGTGTTGATTACGTCGGCCCATGGCACATTACGGGCGAAATCGATCGCAATATCGACCGGTTAAGCTGGAATAAACAGTATATTGGCAAGCATCGCGTGACATATCAAGGCGCAGTCGTCAATGGTCGTATCGTTGGCAATTGGATGATCGGCTCCTTGCTTTCCGGACCATTCACCATTTGGCATGAACACGACGATTCGGCCTTTGCCGATTACGAATCACATTAGTTGTTTACCTGGAATTTTTGAATTTGTCACTAAAATCACGGCAAATCCCCTTCATTAACTGCCGATGGTTCTTTACAATACGCGATTCGATTCTCGGTGCGTACTGGCCCACCCTCGAGGTGCCGGCACCAAATCAGTATTTCCATATATCAAAACATCTATTCGTTTAGGTTGCAAACGATGTCAGCAAAAATGAAAACCCACAAAGGGGTTAAAAAACGTTTTCGCTTGTCGGCCTCCGGCAAAGCCAAACACCGACCTTGTGGTACTAGTCACCGCAATGTTCGCGTCAGTCAGAAACGCAAACGCAATAATCGCGGCAATGTTACTGTGGCCGACTGCATGGAAAAGAAAATCCAAATTGCTTTAGGTAAATACAGTCTGTAATTCAGGTTGAGAGAATTGCGGCGAATTCAGATCCCCGTTGGTCTGGGTAATAAAATCCTGAGTTCGCAGAATTCCTAAGTTCCTTTGCGGTAGGCGATTCAATCGGACAGCAACCCCTGGTTCACGGACGGCGAATCGCAGTTGACAGGAATGTTCGACATTGGCGAGGAACTAGTCATTTCGCTGGCGTTTTAAGTTGTTCAAATCAACGATAAAAACTCAGCAATTGCATGCAAAAACGCGACTTTTGACCATTGCGTGTTGAGCTGCAAGCGTCAAGAATTTTTTGGCGCAATCGTGTTAAACAGTTGATGGATTGAACTCATGAACTGATTTCACGGTTTGGCCGTTGCCCTCGATGGCAATTGCCGTTGGCATTTAAACATGCGGCTTGGTGCTGCAGGCCAACTTATATCAATGATTAAAAATTAGGAGATTTCGTCATGCGATCCGTAAAGGGCGCCGCCCGAACACAAGCCAAAAAACGACTATTTGAACGGGCCAAAGGATACCGAGGCGGTCGACGCCGTTTGACTCGGACCGTTAAAGAAACATTAATCCGTGCAGGCGTGTATGCCACGCGCGATCGTCGCGTCAAACGCCGCACCTACCGCCAACTCTGGATCGTTCGACTTAACGCAGCTTGCCGCGAACACGGAATCTCGTACAGCTCGTTCATTCACGGCCTGACGATTGCAAATATCGAATTGGATCGCAAGTCGCTTTCGGAAATTGCAATTCACGACCCGCAAGGCTTTGCCTCGATTGTCGCGGCAGTCAAGAAAGCCAAGGGTCAATAAAACACACGGTTAACAAACTCCGTGGCAAAAAAGCGCAGTTAAAAAAAGCGCAATCAAAAAAAGCGCAGTTAAAAAAAGGCGAGGTTTATCAGGCGAAGTCGGATCAATGTTTCATGGTTGAGAACTATCCCATGAAACGCCTTTCGCTGCCGGGACAATTTCGGCAACTCGACGATTGACATCGACCAAGCTGTCCCAATGTTTGAAATGCCCGAGCCAGTTACGACTCCTCAGCCGTGACTGGCTTTTTTTACGATTTTCTTTGAAATTCCATTTTCTTTGAATTCCAACGAGTACCGGCAATGTCATCCACTAGTCCGCTTAGCATCGAGCAATTTGCCGCTCAACTTGACCAGCTATTACAAGCGGCCGTAACGGCTTTTGACGCGGCTCAATCACCGGAGGCCTTAGATCAAGAGCGAGTCGTATTTCTTGGCGCCAAAAACGGGCAATTGAAATCGATTCAAAAAAATTTGGGGCAGATTCCCGTCGCCGATAAACCGGTTGCCGGTCAAAAATTAAACTTTACAAAAGAGGCAATTCATTCAGCCTTTGAATGCGCTCACTCACGCCTCACAGCATCCTCAGTTCGGGGACAAGTTGACCCCCAATTTGACCGAACAGTTCCCGGAACACCGTTTCGCTTGGGTCGACTCCATCCGATTACGCAAACCATCGAAGAGCTCAGCGATATCATGGGCCGGCTCGGGTTCACTGCGGCCGACGGTCCTGAAATCGAAGACGAATGGCACAACTTTGAAGCACTTAATATTCCGGCTGCTCATCCGGCGCGCGACCCGTTAGAGAATTTCTATTTGGCCACTGCTCAACAACAATCGGGTCCCGAATATTTGTTACGCAGTCAAACGAGTACCGTGCAAATTCGCGTCATGGAGAAAACGCCTCCGCCACTGCGAATCATTTCACTGGGCCGTGTCTACCGCCCAGACACCGCAGACATGACACACTATCCGATGTTCCATCAAATGGAAGGGTTAATGATCGATCGTCATGTTACATTGGCCGATCTAAAAACAGTGCTCAAACTATTTGCCTCCAGTTATTTGGGCAGCGATGTGGCGATTCGGATTCGACCATCTTTTTTCCCATTCACTGAACCGAGTGTTGAGGCAGACTACGAGTGGAATGGTCGTTGGGTGGAATTTGGCGGTGCGGGAATGGTTGATCCCAATGTGCTGCGTGCTGTTGGTTACGACCCTGATGTCGTTTCGGGGTTTGCCTTTGGGCTTGGAGTTGAGCGGTTGTGCATGCGACGCCATCAAATCCAAGACATTCGCGACTTGTTTACAAATGACGTGCGGTTTTTGAGACAGTTCTAAGGTTGTGGGAATTTAAATCATCATGTTGGTCTCACGCAATTGGCTCAGTGAATATGTTTCCTTGTCTGCACCGACGGCTGAAATTGCCCAACGGCTGACGATGTCTGGGCTAAACCATGAAAGCACCTCTGCAGTTGGTGCCGACGAGTGCATTGACCTTGAAGTGACCAGCAATCGCACGGATTGTTTGGGGCATTTAGGAGTTGCCCGTGAAATTGCGGTTCTTTATAACGTCCCACTGCAATCACCGGCCCCTGCCCCGCTTGAGACAACAGAACAAATAAATTCCGTGTTCCAACTACGGGTCGAAGTCCCCGAATTATGTCCTCGTTATACGGCCCGATTAATTCGTGGTGTTAAAGTTGGCCTCAGCCCACTTTGGCTGCGCGAACGGCTAGAGACGATCGGCGTCGCACCGATCAATAATGTGGTTGATGTCACTAACTATGTGATGTTCGAATGCGGCCAGCCGTTGCACGCGTTTGATTTTTCGCGATTGGCAGGTCAACAGATTGTTGTTCGCAATCCTCGACCCGACGAGACCATGATCGCAATCGACCATAAAGCTTATTCGCTGCTGCCTGGAATGTGCGTTATCGCCGATCAGGAGAAGGCCGTCGCAATTGCCGGTGTCATGGGCGGTGCAGAATCGGAAGTATCGGAACAAACCCGCGATGTTTTGATCGAATCCGCAATGTTTCAACCCTTGAGCATTCGCAATACGGCTCGCCGATTAAATTTGCACAGCCCGTCATCTTATCGATTCGAACGACATCTCGATCCGCGCGGCGTCGATTGGGCCAGTCGCCGATGTTGCGAGTTGATACTCAAGATTGCCGGCGGACAATTGCTGTCGGGCTGCTGTGACGCCGGTTCAGCTCCCCCCGCGTCAACGCCAATTACGCTGCGTTGGTCTCGAATCTCACAAGTCTTAGGAATCGAGGTCACGCCTGAATTTGCCCGTCAAACGTTGTTGGCATTAGGTCTAGAATCGCTGACGGAACAATCCGATCGTTGGACGGTTGTGCCACCATCTTGGCGACCTGACCTAACCAGAGAGATCGACTTGGTCGAAGAGATCGGTCGAATCTACGGTTATGACCGAATTCCCGATACCGTTGCGGTCCCGATGGCGGCCTCTTATCGCACGCAACGCAACCGTATCAACCAAAAAATCCGCAACACCATGGTCTCTTGTGGGTTCGATGAAGCGATGACGCCCAGTTTGGTTCCGGACATATGGGCGAATGCCTTTTCACCCTGGACAGCACAGTCGGCTCTTGTCAGCAATCAACCAATGTTAGGTGTGCTGGAAAAAGCTTCGCAAAATATCGGCGCAGTAAATCAAGCCCGCAGAAGCTTGGTGCCTAGCCTGTTAGAAGCAAAACGCATTAACGAATACCGTGCCAATACAGAGGTCGAGTTATTTGAAATTGCCAAAGTCTATTTGCCACAGGCTGACCGTTTGCCCCACGAACCTTGGATGCTGGCGATTGTGAGCAGTCGTTCTTACGAAACGGTCAAAGGTGTGTTAGAAGAAATGTTGCGAATTCTGAATCCTGAATTTAAGATCGTTGCCCAGCCATGTGAAGAAACATTGCTAGACGTTAGTCGATCGGCCAAATTGATTTTGGCGGATCGTGTACTGGGTTGGCTTGGCCAAGTTTCGACCAGCGGCCGAAAACAATTTGGATTGCGTCAATCGGCTGTGGTCGCAGAAATCGATTTAAGTTCGTTTGACGAGAACGCAATCCTTATACCGCGACAACGGGGAATCAGTGAGTACCCAGCGGTAACCCGCGACTTCAATTTCGTCGTGGACGAATCGGTGTCTTGGTCCGCACTGGAAGACTGTGTCCGTGAAGCAGCTGGCGAACTTTGCGAACTCATCCAATATCGCGAGACCTTTCGAGACGCCCAGAAAGATGGTCCACTTCGCAAACGCCTGTTGCTCACCGTCCAGTGGCGCAGCCCGACAGGAACCTTAACGAGCGCCCAGGTCGACGGCTTCGCTCAACGAATAATCGATCAATGCAATTTACAACTGAGTGCCAGCCTCGTGGCTTGATTTCGACCTGGCTAATCGAACCGGGGCCTCAAATTCCCGAGGGCTCCTCAAGGCGTTTTACCAAACGAGGCTAATGAACTCCATGGGTCTCCTGTTTCGAAGATTACAGGCAGTGTAGATTTTCGTCGTTCGTTGTCTTGAGTGGAAAAATCAACTGATCGCACCTTTAATCGCCACGGCGTAATTGGGATGATCTGTTTTATTCAAGAGTTCGTAGAGAAATCGACTAGGCTGCGTGGGTCGTGACTTGCCCCATTTCATTCGGCCCAACGGTAAACTCAATGTCAAACGGTCTTGAGCGCGAGTGATACCGACGTAACATAGGCGTCGCTCTTCGTCGATTGCTTGTTCATTTTCCGAAAGTGCTCGATGATGCGGCAACAAGCCTTCGATCATTCCCACCAAATAAACTTCCGGAAACTCTAGCCCTTTGGCGGCGTGCAGGGTCATCAAAACAATCGCGTTTTTTTTAAGTTGTTTTTCTTTGTCGTCATCCATCTCGCGATCGCCGAGTAACATTTGATCGAGGAATTCGGTTAACTTAGGTTCGTCCGTTTGCAATTCATACTGGCTGAGTCCGTTGATGATTTGTTGCACGGCATTCCAACGAGTTTCGCGATCATCAGGTTCCGGATACAGTCGATCAATTTCCTGACGGTAGTCAACACGTTCAATGAATGCCATAACAGCGTCCACCAATTTTGCCTTCGATCCGGCTTGACGGAATTGGTCATAAGCGTTGGCCAATCGATCGAGACCTTGCGCTGCTGCCACTGGCAATTTTTCTGGACGCAGCTCTGGCGTTGTAGCAATCTCCCAAATCGACTTTTTGTGTTTTTGGCTCGTGGCGACCAATTCTTCGATGGCTTTTTTGCCCAAGCCGCGAGGAGGCCGGTTCATGATTCGCAGCGCCGCCACATCATCCGCAGGCGAGTCGACAAGCCGCAGATAGGCCAGGATATCTTGGACTTCTTTGCGATCAAAAAACGACATTCCGCCAATCAAGATATATGGCAATTTCGCCTTTCTCAATTCAGTTTCAAAAGCGCGCGTTTGCTCGTTGGTTCGAAACAGAATGGCAAAGTCGCGCGGTTCGCGATGTGCCGTTTGTATCCGCTGTTTGATTGAGTTTACAGTCTCTAAAGCTTCTTTTGCTTCGTCGGGATACTGCACAACTTTCGGTGGATCACCGCCGCGACGACTTGCGATCAGAACTTTGTCGTGACGCAACTTGTTGTGTTGAATCAAATTATTGGCCAACTCAACGATGGCTTGCGTTGAACGGTAATTGTCTTCTAGACGGACGGTTACTGCCGCTGGCCATTGTTGTTTAAATCTTAAAATATGTTCAACCTGAGCTCCGCGCCAACCGTAGATCGATTGATCGTCATCGCCCACGACGCACAAATTTTGATGGTCGCGCGCCAGTGCGGCAACAATCGAATATTGGGTCTGGTTTGTGTCTTGATATTCGTCGACCAATAGATGATCAAACCGTTGAGACTCTTCCGTTCTCACTTCAGGAAATTGGCGGAACAGTTTTTCCGTCAACAACAAGAGATCGTCAAAGTCAACCGCGCCCAATTTCTTGAGGGCTTGTTGATAACGTCGATATCCGATAGCGGCCACCATCAATCGATCGGTATCGGCGACGCTTTGAGCCTCGTCTGGAGACAGATTTTGGTTTTTCCAATTGCTTATTTGAAACACCAACTGATTAGGTGCGATAACCGATTCAGCCACATTAATTTCGCGAAGCACCGATCTGGCGACTCCCTCTTGTTCGCCTGATGAATAGATTGCAAATCGTTCGGGATAGCCGAGTCGTGTAATCTGTCGCCGTAGGATTCGCACACATAGAGAATGAAAGGTTGCAATCAGTGGTTTTTGTTTTGCTTTCCGCCCTAAGATTTTTGTGAGCCGTTCTTGCATTTCATGGGCGGCTTTGTTGGTAAACGTTACACCCAAAATACGATCGGCCCGGACGCCATGGCGAATCAACGCGGCAATACGAAACGTAATCACGCGAGTTTTGCCTGTACCGGCCCCAGCTAAAACCAACAGGGGACCTTGGCGATGTTGGACGGCGATTTGCTGAGGCTTGTTAAGAGACGCATCCACTGCCATAGTTGTCCATCCGTTGGTCCCATAAAGAACGATCGCCCTATTTCATATTGGACAGCGTCTTAAAAGCTAGACTATTTTACACCCATTTCTTGTAACAGGTGGTCACCACCATAAACCGTTCCCGTAATCCACAAGACAAATCGAATATCAACTCCAATTGAACGACTGTAATTCTCATTCCAGGCAAAATCATTGATAGTGGCTTCGAAGGTGCGATCGAAGTTGACACCAATAAGTTGGCCGCTGGCGTTCAAAATTGGACTGCCTGAATTGCCACCCGTTGTATCCGCACTGTACAAAATGGCGATTGGCACTTGGTTCAAACGAGGGTGCACGAAGTCACCAAAATTTCCCCGAGCATGCGCTTGCTTGACAACCTCCGGCACGATAAACGGATCGGTCCCCGTTTCTTTTTCCAACATGCCGCGAAGAGTCGAGATCGGTTGCTTTGTCAGCGCGTCGGCTGGTGAATACCCTCGTACCCGGCCAAAGGTCATTCGCAGGGTCGCATTGGCATCTGGAACAAACGCGGTTGCCAAATATTGTTCCTTGAGCGACTGCCAGTCGCCATACAAGCGATTGAGTTGTCCCTCACGCTGTTTGTCCAATTCTCGTTGGGCGATATAGGCCGGGTACAAATTACCCATCCATTGCAACAACGGATCTTGAACAGCGGCCAATTCGCTAGGGCTCATTTTCAAACATCGTTCAACGAATTCGACGTCGGCCAATTTTGAGCTCGAAATCCAATCAGCAACTAATTCTGGTTGATTCTGAAGTTTCTTAATTTCTTGCCATAACGCGGGAATTTGTTGGCTTTGCTCGATTTGGGACAATCGTTGAATCATGCCTTGCAACATGAGTTGGTCGGTCGGCCGATCGATATCCTTGACCGCCAAAACTAATTGCTGAATTGTTTGCGGCAAATTGCGTTCTAACGCCGCTGTTTCACGATCAAGGTCTGGTTTTTGCCGCTCCACAGCCAAATCCCACAGTTGCCAGGCAGTCGCCAGCATCCGAGAAGCATTTCGCAGTTCATTAAAATGGATCTCAAACGTCGCCGTTTCGGACATCGACTGATAGACTTGATCAATGTCAGCCAAAGTTGCGCCATAGCGTTCTGCGAGATTTGGTTGAGACTGAAGATACGACTCAATGGCTCGCTCCTCAGCTCGGCGTCGCTCAAGAATATCAGTCCGTTGAAGTCCCTTGAGCTGCCCACGAGTACGCTTTTCGACGTTGGCTAACGATTTTATGCGTGAGGCATGTTTCAATGCGATCGCACGATTGCCTTGCCCGGCAGTTTCCATTTCGCGAATTTGCCATTGATAGAGATCAACGGTCATTGGCAATCGATACTCGGCGTCAAAAGCTAAAAAACTGGCCGTCTTGTGCCGCACGGTTCGTCCGGGGTAGCCAAGCAAAAAAACCAAGTCACCTTCGTCAACGCCTTTGGGATCAACAGAAATGACACGTTTTGGTTGGTAGGGAATGTTGTTAGGGTCATAGTCGGCCGATTTTCCATCAACCGAGGTGTAGGCTCGCATCAATGAGAAATCACCCGTATGCCGCGGCCACTCCCAATTGTCGACCTCTCCTCCAAAATTGCCAATCGCCGACGGAGGTGCAAAAACTAAACGCACATCTTTGAGATACGTATATAGAAACAGCACGTAGGTTTTGCCGGTGAACATTTCCGCCACTTCGGCGCGTAAACCTGGATTTTGTTGTTCGGCCGTCTGCTCAAGTTCCTTACGACGGCGATCGATCGATTTCGTTCGCTCTAAAAAAGGCATGTCGGCAGTGACGACTTCTAATACTTGTGGCGACACATCCACATAAGACTCCGTGATTCGCACCGTATAGCCAGGGGCCGGGATCTCTAATTCTTTGGTTTTGGCCAAAAATCCGTCAGTCAAATAATCGTGCTCGACAGTGCTGGCGGTTTGAATTGCGCGATAAGCGCAGTGGTGATTTGTAATGATCAAACCTTGCGGCGATACAAATGAACCGGTACAGCCGTTAACACGACAAATCCCGTCAATTAAACTGACTCCATCGGGATTGAAGATTTCGTTTGCCGGCAATTTGAATCCAAGCTCTTGTAATTGAAGATTTTGAATCTCGCTTATTGGAAACATTCCCTCGTCCGCTGCGCATCGGTTGCCCGACAGACCCCAGATAACGCCGAGTGCCAAGCATCCAATCATTCGACTAAGTTGATATTTTTTCATCGCACAATTCTCACTGATTGGTTGGATTCGAAATTGTTTGGATTGCCAAGCCCGATTTTGATGATTTGGCCGACTTGGTTTCAAAGCGCTGAAATCGAATTTTTCCTGACGGCGAAGCAATTCGATTGCACTAGGTTTATTGTCTTCTCAATTCTGACGGTTTTGGAATCGAATTGGAAGCGACTCAACACAGTTGCTTTACTCTGACTTACTTCGATAGGGTCGATTTTGGCGATAGGTATCGAGTCGTTTCTGGCTGGCTTCGCGGCGGTGTTCGGGAGCTACTTGCAACGATCGCTCGGCGACGTCAATGGCTTCGGTGAACTTGCCGTTTTCCGCAAGGGCCGCCGCTTGAGTATCTAGTATATTCCAATCGGGACGCTCCGCATTGACGACAGCTTGTTCGGCTAATTTCAACGCTTCGGCCCCATTACGCAAAGTATCATCGGGGCAGGTGGCGTAGAACCAAGCCAAGCCCACCAAACATTCGGACAGTTGCGGAGCCAGTTCCAATCCGCGTCGATAGTCGGCAAGTGCTTGGGCATAATCACCCTGGCCGAAAAATGCATTGCCTCGGTTGGTCAAACTAATGGCCGTCTGTGGTGCCAACTCGATTGCCCGATTGAGACTTGTCACGGCCTTTTCATATTTTTGCAGATCAGTTAACAAGACACCACGATTGTTATGAGCCAATGGCAAATCCGGTGCCAGTTCGATTGACCGATCAAAATCTCTCAGAGCTTCCTCCAATTGATTCAAGCGA
>JBGSMY010000213.1:0-5293 GCA_041739975.1 Pirellulaceae bacterium | reverse complement strand
TCGAAAGACGATCTCAGCAAAATCCGCGCAGGCGACGGCGCCCCTGATTATCACTGTCCAAGTTGCAATGCCATAGCGTAATAGTTCGACGATCAATTGCCAGATATACACGTGGTGTCCCCGGCAATTGACCCCGTCGCTTGCGTGGATTGCGCTGATGCAGCCAATTAATTTCTCGCATTTGTGCATGAGTCAAGTGGCTCTCTCACTACTTATCGCTGTCACAAGCAAAAAAATCCTGTTATATTTAATTTAACATGAATAACGAACAAATATGTTTAGTGACGGGCGGTACCGGGTTCGTCGGCCAACGATTATTGCGTCAATTGCCGCAGCCAGTCATTACCACGCGACGCGCCGCTCAAGCGTCAAGTAAACTTCAATTGGCTTCACACCAAATCATCGAGTGGGACCCCAACCAGCGTCTACCCGAATTGTCTGCCAACCAGCGACCGCAGTGCGTAATCAATCTTATGGGTGAATCGGTGGCCGATGGCCGCTGGACACGCGCCAAGAAGCAACGCATCCGCGACAGCCGCGTAAAGGGCACTGAGCAATTGGTCAGTTCGTTGATTGAACAACAATCTATTCCCCAGGTCATGATCAGCGCTTCGGCAGTCGGATTCTATGGCACGCGCGATGAAGAGTTGTTGGACGAGTCGAGCGTCGCCGGAACCGGTTTTTTGCCCGACGTTTGCCAAGCATGGGAGGCCGCGGCACAAGCCCTCGCGGCCCATGGCACCCGTGTCGTTTGCTTGCGCATTGGCATTGTGTTGGGTAAAGAAGGCGGGGCGTTGGAAAAGTTAGTCCCGCTTTTTCGTTGGGGATTAGGAGGGCGATTGGGATCCGGCCAACATTGGTTGCCTTGGGTCCATGTCGATGATCTTGTTGCTATGATCGTTTGGCTTTTGGACGCTCCAGTCTCGGGACCATGCAATGGCACCAGTCCTACACCCGTGCGAAACATCACGTTTACACAGGAATTGGCTCGAGCCGTCCACCGTCCGGCACTGATCCCTGCTCCCGCGTTTGCGCTCAAGTTGATCTTGGGCGAGTTTGGTGAAACACTGTTGTATTCACAACACGTGATTCCAAAAATTGCGATTCAGGGCGGATTCCAGTTTCGCTTTCCCACTTTGGACTTGGCGTTACAATCATTGATCCAGTTGTAATTAACGTGCGAATTAAACCGTTTTTTCGCAAGGTTGGACAAGGGAAATCGATGGAAATGTCTTAGCCTCATGGCCACAAATTCACAACCAGAAAAGACCGCAGCGACCGCAATCGGACTCGATATCGGTGGCGCCAATCTAAAAATTGCCGATACTCAAGGACATACTCATTCACAACCCTTTCCGCTTTGGAAATTTCCAAAATTGCTAGGTCAACAACTTGTCCGTTTACGACAAGAGTTTTTTGATCGATATCATGCTTCATCGTTTTCGAATTGCACAACCGAATTGCCAGTTGGTGTCACGATGACCGGTGAGTTGTGCGATTGTTTCGCAAGCAAAGCCCAAGGCGTTTGTGATATCGTGGCCGCGACCGAATGGGCTTGGGGCGATTGTCAACCGCGGTATTATCAAACCAGCGGGAACTGGGTAGATGCTGGCACAGCAAGCCGTGATTGGTCGTTGACTGCCGCGTCCAACTGGCACGCACTTGCACGATTTGTCGCACGATTGCTTCCACAACAATCGGGAGTATTGTTGGATATCGGATCGACCACAACCGATCTGATTCCAATCGCCAATGGTCAACCGGCTACGGTCGGCAAGACAGATTTTACCCGCACCCTCCACGGCGAATTATTGTATACCGGAATTGTGCGAAGTCCGGTTTGTGCCGTTGCTCACGAAGTGCAAATGGCTGGCAGAATGCTCTCACCGGCCCATGAATGTTTTGCCAACATGTTGGACGTGTATTTACTCACGGGTGCCATCGACGAGTCTGCCGACTGCACGCAAACCCTGGATGGTCAACCGGCCACGCGCGCCGCCGCCCAACGACGATTGGCGCGGATGTGGGGCGCAGAACCGGATGAATTGCCGACCGATCAATGGCTCGCCATCGCCCAACAGATTCGACAATCTCAATTTAATCTGATCCGCAAAACGTTGTTGCAATTGCTGGATCGACAGCCGGCAACACCCTCAGCATGGATGGTATCCGGGCAAGGCGATTGGCTGGCCGCCGAAGTTGCCCGATCGATTGCCCCTCAAATCCCCCTCATTTACCTCAGTAAACATTTCTCCACGGCCGCCAGCCAAGCGGCACCGGCCGTGGCAATCGCGCATTTAGTTTATGAGTCGCAACCGCCCATCCAGTTGTCTTAGGTCTGGCAATTTCACTCTTGGGCACTCGCTCCTTTAAACCAAAACCAATGTGAGTTTATCGCCCAAACTCTTCGTCATAATCTTCCATGGAAGCCCGTATCACATCACATGCATGATCGCGCCCGTAGACGGACTCGATGGTAACAATGGGTTGTTCATCAATCATGGTTTTGTAAGTCTCGAAATAATGTCGCAATCGCGCAACCATAGCACTGGGCAGTTGCTTGATATCCGTAACTCGCGACAAGATATTATCATTGGCCAAGACGGCAATGATTTTGTCATCGGCCTCGCCATTGTCCACCATCTGAATTCCGCCCACGACCGTGGCCTTGAGAATAACTTCTGCACGGGTAATGGGGCGCTCGCTGAGCACACAAATGTCCATGGGATCACAATCGCCGCGGTTCGACGTGGGCGATAATTTGCTAACGCGTGGACCGCAATAGGTTTGAGGTATGAAACCGTATAGCGTTGGCGGTTGCGACGAATAACGCTGCGGCCGATCGACGCGAAGATAGCCCGTCGCCTTATCGATCTCATACTTTACAAAATCGAACGGTGTAATTTCGATATACGCTTGGACAATTTCCGGCGCCTCGGGCCCCGGATCCAATCCGTGCCAAGGATGCGGGCGCCAACGAAAAAATGGTTGAGAAAATGACATCCTAGATTCGACTTTCAGAAAAATCCGTCGTTAAAAAACTCGAAGGGGACGCTGGTATTGTAGCCGCCAAAGCCGCATTGGGGAGAATGGTGAGCGTCAACCCGATTGCGAGTTAGCACGACCGGCGCCGCTCTCGTGCAATCGTCCGAGTATATCGCACAAGTATATCGCACAAGTATATCGCCCAAGAATATCGCCCAACGCAAATCGCGTTAAACTTGATTATTAACGGGCAAGCTGCCACCGAATCGAAACCCACCATTAACACTTATCACCTGTCCAGAAATAAACCGACTGGTCGGTGCCGACAAGTTGACGATGGCATGAGCGACATCGGCCGGCTGCCCCCAGCAATTCATCAACGATTCCGAAACCGCACGTTGGCGCCAATATTCAGGTGCGTGAGAACCCCATTGCGTTTGGATCCAGCCTGGAGCGACACAATTCACGCGCACTTCGGGTGCGTAACTATGAGCCAAATGTCCGGTCATCGACATCACAGCTCCTTTGATAGTGCCGAACATTTGACCACTGTCGCCCGCCATTCCTTGCCAAGCTTGATCCCAGCCGATTAAGGTTACGGATCGGTTGCCGGCAAGGTGGGGATGTTCGACATTCGCCCGTTTGGATTCCGCTTGCATTCGCGCCGCTACCTTTCGGCTAATCGACAACGTCGCGCGGACGTCCAAACGCCACAATTGTTCTAGTTTCTCATCAAACGACCAATTTGCCGCTTCGCCGGTCAACACATCGCATCCTGCATTGTTAACCCAGGCATGAACTTCTCCAAGTTCGCTCCAACAGCGGTCGATCCAAGTTTCGATCTGCTGTCCGTTCGACAAATCACACGCCACAGCAGTTGCATGGCCACCGTTTGCGGCAATCATGTCTATCGTATGCTGCAAATCCAAAGACAACGTTCGGCCATGCACAACGACCTGAGCGCCGCGCTCGGCAAACGCCAACGCCGTGGCTCGACCAATTCCGGTGCTGCTGCCCGTGACAACGGCTTTTAAACCCAGTAAGTCCTTGGCCAAATCGATCATCGGAGCTGCCCCAAACTTGGTGTTGGCAGAATTGGCAATCGGAAACAGGCCGCCTCTTGTTGACTGCGTACCAGGACATAAGGCTCATAAAAACACAATGTATTCCAACACAATCCGCGGATCGTCGGAATTTGTCCCAGCAATTGATAAGCTGCTGGGTTTGCAGCGACCAAATTCAAAGTGCCTGATTCTGAATGCACCAACAAATGCTCGCCGACCAACAACAACTGACCATGTCCAAACTTGCCGCGCTGTTTCCACTGTAGTTTTTGTTCGCTCAAATTGACACATTCTAAAAACCCATCGGCAATGGCATAAGCGTGTCCGTCGTAAATCACGGGATTGGAAAATTTGGTGGTGAGCATGCGACGGTTTTCCCAAACCGTCTTGACATCCCAACCGGATTCCGTGAGTTCCACGGCAACTAACTGACCGCCCAGGTGATAACCTTTGGTCAACAGCAGATGATTATCGGAAACCCAAGTTACTTGGGAACAATTAGCATCCATATTAGAATTTCCCGGCCGTTCGACGCGCCACAGTTGTTTGCCGTCCGTGGGATCGAACCCGAGCGAGGCTTGTTCGGCAGTGATTGTAATTTGTGGAATTCCGGAGATTAACGCCAGGGCGGGTGAACCGTAAGCGATCATGTCATGGCCAGCCCGCCACACGAGTTCGCCTGTTTCTTTGTGAAAGGCCAACAAGGTTGTTTTGGGGCCGTTGGTCGCACCGCCTCCGGGAACCACTACCAAATCGTCGACAATCAGTGGGCTGCCTGCTCGGCCCCAAGCCAGCGTGGAATCTTCCTCGGTGTATTCGATTCCGCGACTATTGGTGCTGACTTTTTGCGGTATCTCCAACAACTCGCACAAATCGATTGTCCACAGCGGTTTACCCGTACTGGCGTCGAGACACATCAATAATCCCGCCGCGCCTTGAGCATAAACGCGACCATTTTCAACGGTGGGCGTACTGCGCGGACCGACTCGTCCAACGCCAGGTGTATCTTCATAACGCTGTTGATGTTCGTAGATCCAACGCAATTTGCCGTCAGCGATCTGATAACAAGTCACACATTCGAGTTCCCCGCGTTGCTCGAGTGTGTAGGCTAAACCGTCGACAGCGGCGAACCCTGACCAGCCTTCACCGATATCTTGTTTCCACACCAATGAGGGCGATTGGGTGACCCAATCGGGGTTGAGCTTTACGCCCGTCACAACCCCGCGTCTTCCCGGCCCCAAGAA
>JBGSMY010000205.1:0-7658 GCA_041739975.1 Pirellulaceae bacterium | reverse complement strand
GGCGGCATAGAAAGTTCACTTTGTTTTTGTTGCCGGTAATTAGTCGTCGATTGTCAGCCTGAGGACAGGCTGACCTACCGTAGCCGTCCGCTGTACAGTAGCCGTCCGCTGTCCTCAGCGGCGGCATAGATAGCGCTCATTGTTTTAGTTGCCAGTAATAAGTCGTCGATTGTCAGCTTGAGGACAAGCTGACCTAAGTTACCGCTGTCCTCAGCGGCGGCATAGCAAGCTCTCTTTGTTTTTGTTGCCAGTAATTAGTCGTCGATTGTCAGCTTGAGGACAAGCTGACCTACCGTAGCGGCGGCATAGCAAGCTCTCTTTGTTTTAGTTGCCTGTAATTAGTCGTCGATTGTCAGCCTGAGGACAGGCTGACCTACTGTAGCGGCGGCATAGAAAGCTCTCTTTGTTTTAGTTGCCGGTAATGAGTCGTCGATTGTCAGCCTGAGGACAGGCTGACCTACTGTAGCTGACCTACTGTAGCTGTCCTACTGTAGCTGTCCTACTGTAGCTGTCCGCAGCGGCAACAAGCGTTTCGGCCGATGATAAACTGACCAATGCGGCGCTATTGTCTGTTGCCAGCCATCCGCGCTGGCGACTGTTCACTTGGCATCGCGGCAATCAAATCCGAGAATAAAGGCAATTGCGGAAATCGGCGCTGGCCCGCTTGTAATGCAAATAGACTCTCAGCCGGTTGCCGTTGTAACCAATAGGCTTGGCTCATTCCGATAAATGTCTCTGGCGAAGCATCAGACCGATTGGCGGCAAGTTTGAATTGTTCGACAGCCCGATCGTATTGCTTGAGATCGTTTAGCACTAAGCCATAAAGCGTAAGGGCTGCTGATGAAGTCGTTTCATCCAATGTGGCTTGCTCGGCCAAAGGTTCGAGTGTCGCTAAAGCTCGCAAGGGCCTCTGTTGCTGGCGATATATCTCAGCGATCTTCATTTGTACCGATGGCGCTTCACCCAAATGATTTAAAGCTAATTGAAAGTGCTGCAAAGCACTTTCCCAATCACCCTTGCGGGCATCCAACTCGCCACGCAATTGCCAAGCGGCACCGGAGTGCTGGTTGACGCTTAACGCCCGCTCGACTTGATGTTCAGCAGCTAACATTTGACCCGATAGTAAATACAACTCGCCCAGACGCGTATGCAGTCCACACTGGGTTGGCGACAACTCAATCGCAGTCTGCAATTCACGAATGGCCGCCTCCGTCTGCCCCGTTCCCGCAAACGCTTCGGCAAGATGGGTTCGAGAGTACACATCATTTGGCTTCTGAATCGTCGCTTCGCGAAGGTAACGAGCTGCTTTTTCCGGATCGCCTTGACGCATGGCTTGCAGGCCTTGCAAACTCAATTTTTCCGCCGCCAAACGCTTTTCCACGGTGGCCTGGTGAAACGAAGCGCAGCCGGTCAAGCTGAAAAAAAGCAATGCCCACGAGGCGAACCTCAAGGCAGTGGCCGCCCAGCGAGAATCGAAGATGTACCCTGAGCCCGCCGACAAGCTCGCTACGCATGGGCCTTGCGCGCATGTATTAGATTTCGAATCCATAAAACGGCGCGGACGAAACACGAGGCCTCCAGGCCACGACGGCGAATGTCCAATGATCGGTGTCGGTGCATTGTTGCCGAGGAGTCTAGCAACGTTGACCTTTATTTTCCATATCGGCCAGTAAAATCGTGGAAATCGCTATTTGCAGCAATATCAGACGCTTTTTGGCCCAATTCAATTCGATGATACAATGCTAGCAGGGGAATGGGGTAAATGGAGATGTTTGGTAATTTGGGTTTCCGGCAAGGGGATTTGGTGATCACCGTCGCGATTGACTTGTGATCGCTCAAGCCGGCTGGCGCGAGGGACACTCTGGCCAAGTTATGTTTCCCTGGCCACTGTCGTGATGCGCCACTGTTGTGAGACGCCACGACATTGAGACGCCACTACATTGAGACGCCACTACTGCGTGGCATGAAACGGTAGAATAAGTTTAGTCGGCAAATGATTTGATCTACTGATAACATGTTGCCAGTCCTAGTTAACCGAGCCTTATATATCGGGAGAGTAAAAGAGTATTCATGGCAGCCGTTTATCGAAATCTAGGCATCGAGTTCATGTATCCTGAAAATTGGGCGTTGTCCCAGTCGGAAGGCTCGCAATTGCCGTTAGCCGTGGCGCTTGAATCGCCAGATGGTTCCTTGTGGATGTTGCATGTGTGTTCGTCGCAGACTCGCGAGTCCGATTTAATTGAAGGCTTAATTGCTGAGTTCAGCGAACAATACGAAGACTTTGAGCCCGCGGCCGCTTCCCAGGACATCGCTGGATTTCATTGTCACGGAGTCGATGCTCATTTTTATTGTCTCGATTTTTTGGTGACCGCACAAATTCGCGTTGTACGAACAGAAAATTATGTAATCGGTTTAGTGAGCCAAGCGGAGAGCCGACAATTTGAAAAGCAATCGCCAGTGTTTGCGGCGATGTTAACGAGTTTGTTGGGGCACTGTCGAAAATCGGGCGAACAAATCCCAGCACCCGCAGCCGAGGCAACTCGATCAGGATGAAGTTAACTCAGCGTCGGATATCTCGCCAAGGAGCTTTAGAGCTGTCGATGACCAGTATGATCGACGTGGTTTTTCTATTGTTAATATTCTTCTTGGTCACATCCGCCTTTGTTCCGCCGGAACAGCAATTACCGGCAGCGATCAAATATTCACTCGGCACAGATCGTCAGACGCAATCAGACTTGGAACCGGCGATCATCGATGTTATCAATAGCGAAGCAGGTGTGATTTATCGATTGGGCGGAGTTCAAACCGCTGACCGCCAAGTGATTACGAGTTCATTAAAAGGATCGTTTGACAAATCGGCGGGTGCCTTTGTGCGAGTGGGGGATGAGGTTCCGTTCGATTATCCCGCGCAACTGATGCATGAATGTCGCGAAATGGGTTTCACCACGGTGACTTATATTCCCTTGACTCGCTCCGCACCTTCCGCGCGGTAGGGAGAAAGTTCGATGATTCGGAACTTCAAAAGTGCTTACCCGTTGGGGATGTTATGGACAGCTTGGCTGCTAACGCTCGGACTCGCATTACCAGTCAGTTTGGCCAACTGTTGTCAGGTGTCCATCAGCGAAACGGTCGTCGTTGACCGTTATTTGCAACGGTTGTCACTGGTCGAAATGCGCCTTGAATATCTGTTACAACAAATTGCTGGAACATCGCAAGCAGACGAACGAAATTTGTTCGTGAAGCGTTATGGTGAATGTCTGGCCTTGGTTGCTCCGGATATCAACCAGAAGAACAGCCAGGATTGGCGTCGCTACCTTGATGCGGCCGAAGATTTCGCCTTGCGATTTCCGGAAACATATTCATCGGAATTGCGACACCATATATTGCGGTTGCGGTTTACTTGGACGGAACAGCAATTTTTCGATCGCTGGCAGTGGCAATCCAATGCCGAATCGGTGGCGCGTTGGCCGCTTGAGTTGTTGCGTTTGGCGACGGACGTTCGCGATGCGCGAGCCGCGATCAATCGGAGCCAAGATCCTCTCGCGAATGCCGGCGGCGCTTTGTCACAACCCTCCAACTCGAATGCAAATGCCCAAGGGCAAATCTCACAGTTGATCTACTGGGAAGCTTGGATACATTACTTTCGCGCCGTGACCGTTACTGCCGAGCGTGAGCCTCAAGCGTTGTCCGCAATCGGCGCATTTCGCGAACTGTTAGACTTGCCCAGTGGCCAAAAACTTGGCGAATTGCCCAGCCATTGGGTGGATCTCCGCAGTGAGCCGTGGCAATGGCGAGCCGTGTTGGGCTTGGCCCTAGCGTATCGCCATTTGGGTCGCGACGAGGACGCCGATTGGTGTTTCGCAAAACTGTCTGCTGTCGATGGGGTGGGACATTCGCCGTTGTCTGCAACCTATTGGAATTTGTGTTCTTATTTATGGTCAGGGCGAATTGCTCAAGGCATTCAGTTCTTAAATCTTAATTTGGACCAACAACGGCCGCCCAGCGAAAGGTATACTTGGTGGCTGGCTTGTCTCCATGAAGTGCAATTGAAGAGTCAGATCGATCAGGACCAGATCGAGCGACTATTAAATGTAGGGTTAATGGGGCTGATTCGCGATGGACACGAATCGCGGATTGGCAGTGAATGGGAGTCGTTGTCAAGTTTAGCGCCCGTCATGGCCAGTGGTCTAGTTTGGCGTTGGGCCGAGGCAATTGTGATTTGGCAGGCGGCCGAAAAGTCAGGTGCGCGCGAGTCATGGGAATTGGCCGAATCGCGATTCCGGGCGATTGATGCACAAAGTCGTGAACAGCTCAGTCGCGATGATCAAGCGATTTTCTGCATTCATTGGGCGCGGACCCTCTATCAAACCCAACAATGGCAGGCCGCGGCCGAACAAGCCAGTAAGGCTTATGCCCAACTTCGATCGACTCAGCCAGATCGTGCTGCGGCCTTGGGCTGGTTAATTGCCCAAAGCCGATTGGCTCTCGCAGCCCAACAGTCACTGGCTGTGACTGAAGCGCGACAAGCGTTATTGAGGTTGCAACAAGATTTCCCTGATTCATCCTATGCCCAAAAGGCGGAATTGGAACTGTTGCGACTCGATCGCATGTCAATAGCAACCGTTGATTGGTTCGCTCAATTGGAAAACTGGCAACCGGATCACTCCGCTTATCCAGAAGCGATGTTATTGAGGGTTGCCGAAACGCATCGCCAAGCGATTGCTCTGTTGGAGACCCCATTGGAAAATCGCGACTCGGCCTGGCAACAGCGATTCGTCGAATTGGAACAACGACTCGGTTTTTTGCACCGCGAGTTCGGGGCGCAATTAAAACGATTGAGTGTCTTGCAGGCCTTGAAACTCGAAGTGTATTTCATTGATGTGGCCCAGCGTTGGTCTGATTCCTTGCAGTCTGGGACAATCCCAGTGCCAACGTCGTGGTGGAATCAACCGGGACAATGGGAATTGGCGGCGGAGCGATTGGCGCGACTTCGAAGTCAGTTGCCAGCGCAGTCGTTGGCGGTCAGCGAATCTCATTATTATGAGTGGCTACTGGCCCTGCGGATATCCGATACTGCTGGAATTCGCGAGCACAGTCAATGGTTGTTGGAGAATGCGCAGCAAACGGAGTTCTATGGGGCGGCGTTGTCGCATCGGGCCAATCAAAATTATGATCGCTGGCAAGTGCAACCGGAAAACGAACAACTACAGCAGGAGGCGATCGAGTCGCACCAAGCCCTGCGCACTTGGCTGCAATCGCACCGATCGCCCCAAAACAGTCAGCGGATTTCAGTGATCGAACGCCGGATGGCCGATTGGTTTGAGCGTTTGGAGCAATGGGATCAGGCCAATGCCATCTACGATGCACTGCGCGAACAGGCTGGCGATGAGGCACAGTTGTTGTTGCGAGCTGCGCGGGTAAAGATGAAACTGCAGCAGTGGTCAGATGCATTGTTGATTTGGCGGCGATTGGTTGGTGGATCCACTGCCGGTTCGTCGGAATGGTTCGAGTCAAAACTCGGAGTTATTCGTTGCTTACAATCGATAGACTCCGCCCAAGCCTGGACGGTTTGGCAACAGACAAAGGACTTATATCCTCAGATGCCCGAGCCCTGGCAGTCCCAGTTTCGCGAATTGAAGTGGGATTAATTTCTGGGGCTAAGCAACAATTGATTTCCCTTGGCTGACGGTTCACCGCAATATCGCTAAGATCTTGCTGAGAACTAAAACTACTCTAGAGGCGAAATCATGAGTACAGGCAACCGCTCGTTGAACTTGTTTGATGCCACATGTGTTGTGATCGGCGCGATTATTGGTGTGGGTATTTTTCTGACACCTGGTCAAGTTGCAATGAATGCGATCACGCCCAGTTTTACGTTATTGGCGTGGCTGTGTGGCGGACTGATCGCACTATGCGGGGCGCTTACCTTTGCCGAATTGGGAGCCCGATATCACTCCAACGGAGCACAGTTCCAAGTCTTGCGAGATGTGTTCGGTCCAGGATTGGCATTTATCTATGCGATCTGTAACGCGACGGCCGTTCAAGCTGGCGCGATGGGCATTATCGCACTGGTTTGTATTGAGCATTTGAATGTGGTCCTGCAAGTCCCCGATTGGAGCAAAACGGTGCGACTGTTTTTGGCACTGGCGTTGATTGGATTGTTGACGGTAGCCAATCTAGCTGGGGTGAAATGGGGCGCCTTAATTCAGAATTTTACGGTGATCGCCAAACTTGCGGCGCTGGCGGTTGTGGTGATATTGGGCCTTTGTTTTGTACCCACGGACTTGGTCGCTGACCCTGTGCCGACCACAACTTTGTCTGTGCCGACGTTGGTTGGTTTTTTGGCTGCATTGGTGCCCACCTTGTTTGCATTTGGCGGATGGCAGCAAGCATTGTGGATGGCTGGGGAAATTAAGAATCCGCAGCGCAACATGCCGAGGGCAATTTTGCTGGGTGTCAGTATTGTCATCGCAGTTTACCTGGCTGCAAACTTTGCTTACCTCCAATTGTTGCCATTGGAACAAGTCAAAACGACTAAGACGATCGCGGCGGATTCGGTGGCCGTGTTTGATTGGATCGGTGAACGTGGGCGATGGTGGATGGCCACCGCGGTACTTGTTTCAGCGCTAGGTGTCTTAAATGTTCAGTTGCTTTCCGGTCCTCGGCAAATTCAAGGGCTCGCCAACAGCCGGTTGTTCTTTCCAGTGTTTGGCAAAATTGCGGGTTCCACGCAAACGCCGGTCGCATCAATTTTGTTGCTGGGGGGCTTGTCGTGTTGCTTGTTGTTAGTTGCCGGCGCCAATGGATTGGATAAACTCACGAGTGGCGTAGTATTTGTCGACTCGTTATTTTTTGCCTTAACCGGTGTGGCTATGATGGGCTTGCGCGGCCGTCCGATTAATCCAGAAGCTCAATCGGAGATTGTGAGTGATACGAAGCCATTTCGGACGCCTTGGTTTCCGGTGGTACCTGGGTTGTTCGTGCTGGGGATTGTTGGTGTGTTGTGTGGTGTTTTGCTTGATGCTAATTCGCGCGGTCCGATGATGATCGGTGTGGCTTGGGTTACGATTACCGCGCTACTTTATTTTTTTTATTTTGGCCCCAAATCACGACTGTAGTGAGTCAAGAAAACGGCCCGCGGTCGTTACACTCGCACGTTTAACGGCAAGCCAGAGCGGAATTTGCGGTCGATTGACTCGACCAACTCGCTAGGCATTTCCCGCAAATTTCGCGGCGGCGACGGTGTGATTCACGCGCACGTTTAACGGCTAGCCAGAGCGGAATTTGCGGTCGATTGACTCGACCAACTCGCTAGGCATTTCCCTCAAATTTCGCGGCGGCGACGGTGTGATGACTGGTACACGCCGATAACAAATCTTTGAGCTCGAATGGGGTGAGGAGACGGGCTGTTAGCTTGGAGTATGCCCCAGCCAGCTTTCGCTGGCGGTTGGCATGCGTGCGCGCTGTCGCTGGTGTTAGCTGATTAGTATGCCCCCACCAGCTGTCGCTGGCGGTTGGCGTTGAATGCCCCCACCAGCTTACGCTCAATGCCACTTATTATGGCGGTTTGAGGTCGGTATCGGTTTTTTTCTTTTTCCGTAGTTCTTTCTCGGACTTCGTTGATTTTTGTCTCCTTGTGTGAGCTTTCCTGGGATAGC
>JBGSMY010000187.1:0-7689 GCA_041739975.1 Pirellulaceae bacterium | reverse complement strand
AACCGATCAACAACAAAGCGACAATTGCCAGGACCATCCCTAACCACTGCGACTGTTGCGGGACTTCTTTCCAAACTAGGATTCCCACACTAATCGGCAGCAAAATGGAAAGCACTCCAACCACTGCAGTACTTGATGCGCCCACCCACCGCACAGCGCGGATGACAAAAAAATAGGCAGTAAAGTAACAAACTCCCAAGGCAAAGCCCGAACCGATCGCGGCCTTCTGTTCGGATGTATAGGATAACAACCAGCTATCCCCATGCTGTGATTGAAACGGGGGCCAATTAGCAACATAAACTGGAAATACTAACAGTGCAGCAGTGATGTAATTGATCGCGCCTACGGCCACAATATCTTCACGGCGACGCAACTGGGCCCATTTGAGCAACAACACGAACGCTGAACCAAAAACGATGTTGAGCGCCAAAAAGATCATGTTGTATTCTAAATCGATTAATTCATAAACGAATCCAAACGCATAACATCCACCGTTTCTACACACGCGGTTACGGGATGGTACGGTAAGATATCTTTACTAATGTACTCAATTAACGCCAGACAGACTTCGGGGGTGGCAATCACTTCAATCCTGACACGCGGCTGATTTTCACGACCGGCAGACTGGCCTAAGAGTGCCGTTGAAACAATATCGTGTTTCCCCGCACCGCGGGCTTGTATGGCCGTATAGCCCGTTGCCCCGCGTCGCACAAATTCCGATTCTAAAGTTTCTTCAATAGTTTGGGGAGCGATCACCGTGAGTCGACGAACGCGAGCCATTCTTCTTCGCCGCGCTGCCAACGCGTGCTGTGCTACCGGCAAATGGCCATCTAAACCGATGACACGCAGTTCTAGTTGTTGTTCTTCAAATTCCAACTCCAATTCATGAATCTTGTCCATGACACTGTGATCGACGAGCTTGGTCTCCGACATATCTAAAGTGACATTTTTGCCTTGCAATAGTCCGCACTGTTCAATTTCCCGGCGCAGCGGGATCCAATTGCTAAAGATTGCGGATTCTCCGACCTTAATCTCCACCGACTGGCCATCGATTTCTTGGATTGCCAGCTCCGGTCGAAACAAGGACTTGAAACTAACTCCATTGGCCATATGAATGGCAATTTTGAGCGCAATACCAATGGCAATTCCGATGAGCAGGTCGGTAGCCAAAACTGCAATTAAGGTGGTTACGAAAATTGCCAGTTGTTCGCGACCAATGCGATAGACATTGATGAACTCTTGAGGATGAGCCAACCTAAAACCAGTGTAAACCAACATCCCGGCCAAGGCCGCGAGCGGAATCCGATGTAGGACCGTCGGAATCAGAGCCACACAAACCAGCAAAAACATCCCATGCCAAAAATTCGCAAATTTTGTTTTGGCACCGTTATCAATATTGGCGCGACTGCGGACAATTTCTGAAATCATCGGCAAGCCGCCGACCATTGCGGCACATAAATTGCCCGTGCCCACGGCAATCACATCTCGATCCATGTTGCATTTACGTTTGTAAGGATCCAACAAATCGACGGCTTTCGCGCTTAAAATCGACTCTAAGGTTCCGATGATAAAAAACATAAAAACCCATTTCCAGGCTTGAGGTTGCCCCAGCGCCCGAAACTCTGGAATTGCCATTTCTTGGAACATGCCAAACATCTTGTCCGGCATTTGAACGAGGTATTGTTCACCCAACTGATATTCGTGATTTTGTAAATGATATGAGTGCTCATGCAATAGATCGAAGGCCATCCCCAGGGGTACAGTTGCCAATAACACGATTAGCGGAGCGGGCACTCGCTTAAACAATTGCCATCGACGCCCGATAAGCGGCCATACAAACATGATGGCGACACTTACGACTCCAATCAGCGCAATTGCCGGATTTGCTTCGGCCACAAACTTGGGAATTTCTGCCAACAGTTCCAGCGGTTCACCTTTGGCAGTGACACCCAAAGCCACCGGAATTTGTTTGGAAATAATAATGATTCCAATCGCGGCTAACATGCCGTGGACAGCAGCAACCGGAAAGAATTCGCCTAATATTCCTGCGCGAATCATCCCGAAGAAAATTTGCAATACAGCGGCAGCAACACCGACCGCCAATGCACAACGATAGGCGTATTGATCCGCTTCCGACCACCCGCCGGTCATGCCGTCGCCGCCAAATGTTTCGACACAGCCCAGCACAATAACAATTAACCCGGCCGCTGGGCCTTTAATTGTCATCTCCGATTGACTGAGTAAAGTCGCCACCACAGCGCCGATGACCGCTGTAAAAATGCCCGCCACCGGTGGAAATCCACTTGCCAGCGAGATGCCCAAGCAAAGCGGAAGTGCAATTAAGAAAACCAAAAAACCGGCATTGATATCGGCACTGAAGTAACGAGTTAGGCCGCTCCAATTCCCAACAGGTTTTTCCACCGATTTGTTATCGTTGGCCTGTCGGCCATTAGTACTCATGGATTTCTTTCTCGTCTGATTCGTTAACTTGGTTATCTTGTACGTTGTTTTGGTTGCTGCTTGCCGTCGGTAATGTCGTCAAAGGTCGTCGGCGCTGGATCATTTCTTGCGCCGCGTGATAGCGGGTAGCAATTCCAGGTTGAGGGACAAAACCGCCCAACAATATAAACACCGAAAACACAATAATCGCGATTCGTTCGTACCACCGTGGTTGCATGGAAATCGTCGCCACCGCGGCATGTCCGGTAAATAATCGAAAATAGCTCCGCATCACGGCGATTCCGTTTAGCGCCATCACACACACCACAACGACGCCCGAGTACGAATAGACATCGATAACGGCCTCAATTAACAATTCATAAGCGACAAAACCAACGGTGCCTGGAAATCCAATACTGGCGAGTCCCGCCAACAAGAAGAAACCACCCAGCAGCGGCATCTGTTCATAGAGCCCCTGAAAATGAGACAACGACACCCGCCCCACTCGCCCTTCAATCGCTCGCAACGTCATGCCAAACGCCGCCAAAGAAAACCCTTGAGACATCCATAAACTCAACGAGCCTGTCAGCCCCAAAGGAGTTACGGTCTCTAATCCCACTAACAGCAAGGAGGAATTGCTAATTAATAAATAGACGAATAACTTACGCGGCGAATTCTGTACCAACGCCATACCCGCTGCGTACACGGCCGTTATTAACGACATGATGGCGATCCACTGAGTGATCCAATCCGGCGCAGTGGGCAATACCAAACGAACCATTCCATAGACGCCAGTCAATGGAACTAGATATAAAATCGTAGTTCCGAAACTGGCACGTTCCACCAAATCGATTTGCCATCCATGTAAAGGAGACACGCCACATCGCACTAAAAGCCCAACGGTCAACAATACCAAACCCACTACGGAGCTGTTTACCTCAGGTTGATCGACACTGGGCAATAATGACCAACCACATACGATCAAAGTAAGCGACAAGACTTGATGAGCAATAAATATCCCGGTCGGCTGACGGCGTTGTATTAAATCTAGAATAGGCAGTAGCGTTTGCAGGGCCAGCAGTGAAATCACCCAGCGAGAATCACCACAACTAAACAACATTAAGGTGGCACTGCCTGAAAGCAATGTAACTGACCAAGGAAATCGCTTCCGTTTAGACATGGGCGTGACCCCAATCACCAGCAAAAACAACAAAGCAGTCAACGGAATTAAGGGCGCATTAAACTCGTCAATCACCACCACATTTTCACCCCAAGTCTCCAGCCAGCTCCACTGCTCATGAGCTTCGAACACATGCAAACGACCAAATTCAGCCCAAGCCACTAGGGATAAAATCAAGGACAAACAAGCCGCCAAGGTACTGATCGACCATCGTCCGTGTTCCGACTTCATCCATGGCACAATCAACGCGGCCAATGCCGGAACAGCGATCGCTAAATCTAACCAGGGCATCGACAATTGCATTAGTGAGGTCCTTTCGTCAGCTCTGGTGGTGATATTTCCCCATTCTCGATTTCGGATTGTGTGTCTTGATGGTTGGTCTCAGGAGCTAATGAATTCCGCCCCGCGTCAAAAGACAGCCACCTTGTTAGACGTTGATTCCATGCGGTTTCCCAACGATCGCATTTGCGAAAAAATCCTAAGAAAGGGCGAATAAAGAAAAGCTCAAGCCAAGTATCCAAGTATCCTCGCTCCCAACCCCAGCGGTACCAGGTCAATGACATTGGCCACTGGCGGCTCTGGCGGTCATCTTGGACACGTCGCGCAAGCCGGCGCCCCAAAGCCGTTTCAATCGTGTAATAATCACGCAGCACGCCCGGCGCACTTAACAACTGCAGCGTCCGCCAACTCGCATGACCCAAAATGTGCGCTAAGGCAAAATAGTGCCAACCCAATCCGATCTCAATGACGATCAGACCGACTTGGATTAGTGAAGCGTAGGCCAGGATACTTTTGATATCCGATTGAACGCGAGCAATTAATGCAGCGGAAAGGGCAGTGGCTGCCCCCAAGCCAATTACCACCCCCGTCAATAGCGGCGATGCGGCTACAATCGGACTGACTCGTAACAATAAAAATGCTCCCAAATGCACCGACAATGCTCCATAGAAAATTGCGCTCGAGGGAGTCGGTCCCTCCATCGCGCGTGGCAGCCACCCGGAAAAAGGTATCAAGGCAGATTTTCCTGCCACGGCAATCATCAACAAACCACCCACCCAAAAAGCCTGGGTCGCATTAAATGTCGTTACCCCAGTCGGCCATGCCCCAGCGCCTAACATTTTGTCAAAGTCGCCCTCACCCGTCAGGTGATGCATGGCGATTGCTGCTACCAAAAAAGCCGCGTCGGCAATGCGATAGATACTCCAAACGCGCAAGCCGTTAACTACTGGAGATTGGCGGTCATGAAAAAATCCGACCAACAAAGCCGAGCTCAATCCAACCAGCTCCCATCCAAAAAACAATACTTCAATGGTGCCACTTATCGAAGTGATAACCATTCCCAATGTGAACAACGAAAACAACAAATAGAATCGACGAAAACCCGGTTCGCGATGTAAGTAACGACTTGTAAATGCACTAATCACACCACACAACAAATAAACCAACAACAAGAATGGCAATGACAATTTGTCTAACAGCAGTTTGATATGAAAGTGAAAATGCTGTTCGGGCAGATTGACCCAGTGTCCCAGCTCAACCGGTATTTCCGATTGAGATCCTAAACTAAAAGCGATCACCAAGCCAATCGTACTCAACAGCCCAGCAGTGATCGTGAAAAACGCAAACCGGCTTACAGTCTCTTCGCTAGTTTCCAAACCGGCCAACGCCACTAATCCCAAGAATAGTACCAGGACCAGTGGGCTAATTAAGCTGATCATCGACAAGATAAACAGGAGTGTTTCCCAACCAATCATGAGTCAGTTCCTCCCCGAACGCTGGTCAATTCAGCGAACTCCAGATCGTGTCGCCAGCCGTGGTACCATTGGTAAGACGACGCGGCATGGGGCAAGTTGGGATCGCGCGGCTGATAATTTTGAAAATGTTGGCCGTCAAATAGCCACATTCGTTGAGCGGCGGCATCCCAGGACGCTAGTTGCGACCACCGTCCACTGAATATTCGCCACAACTGAGAATTTGCTTGAATGACTTTGAGCAAATCCGCCGGCGGACATTCAATGACAAATAGTAATCGCAAAGGTTCATGAATTTCGGTCATTTGAGCCGACAAGCCGGTTCGCAAATCACTCGCCGCGCCGTCCATCACGCCGAGAAGTGAAGTCACATTGTGAGGCAGTTTCGTTCCGCAACCAAATCCTTGGACATCAACGGCGGAAAAGTAATACTCCAGGTTGATACCTGAACAAACCGGAACAACAGCGGCCAGAATACGGGCTAAGATCGCACGTTGACCATCGTCCTGAGAGCCATCGTATGAAACCAAAAATGAGCGGCGATCGAGATACAACCCATAGGTCAGCTCGCGTCGGCCGACGACACACATTGCATTGGTGGCATGATTATATTCGGGACGGGTTTGCGACAAATCTTCGGCCCGCGATTCCACATGCTTAAGGGCTGCCTCCCGCGTCAACGATAAATCCGCCGAGACAAATCGCCGACAACGTTCGTGGGCATTTCGCTTCCTAGCTTCAGCTAAGATTTCCTGTGCCTGGCGCACTTCCATTTGATGCGAGGGTGGAACCAAACTTAGATCGAACCAAACCATACTGTCATCACAAGTATTGTGATACAAACCGACGAAAAATGTCGAACTCGGTATTTCAAAACCGCGTTGTTTTAATTGTTCTCGAACGCGATAGTCGTTTGCCATTTGTGCCATTGCCCGGGCATTTGGACCACCGCGACCACCCCCACAAGCGCCACAATTGTAGGCGGATTCATGGGGATTGTTGAGGCTTGAAGAACCGTGACCTATGATTAACACCAACGGCGCAAATTGTTGTGTTAGGCCAATGTCACGTAACAGTCGTTCGACCATATCGGTCATTTCGTGAAGCGTAAAGCCGATTTGAGTCTCGTGAATACCCGGCTCGGTGGCTTTCCGCTCCAATTGCAAATACGTTTGTTTGGGTACTTGAATGAGCTCTGCGACTTGGTTGTTAAACCGCGCTGTCAAACGCGGAAATAACACACGCATCACCAAGGGAATCGTGGCCCAAGTACCAAATAACGACGCCGCGGCGCCGGCGAGTACACCGCGGCTGGCGCGATGTAAACCATGAGCGGTTTGGCCAATAGTCTGTCGCACTCGTGCGCGACGCTCATGCAAACCCTGATGCTCTAAACCTACACATTCGCGAACGTAGTGTCGTGGTTGAATCACAATAGGACAAAGAGGTGTAAATTGAAACGCTTCGGCTCCCTGATAATACATCGGCACGGAAAAGAAACCTGCGGCGCCCCATGTTCGAACTTGTGGGTCAATCTCCTCCAAGTGTCGCCGCAAACTTTCCTCGCGATCATCAATGCAACAGATGACCTCCAGTTTGGGCACGCGCGGTTTGTCCGAATTTTCTGGCCGTGCGGTATTATTCGCTGTGTCTGATTTCACAGACAATTTTCGCTGAACCTCGTTGTGATGGATAATGGCCGACAACGCTTGCTCCCGAAAACCGCGTTCCAGGGCCAAGTGAAAAACTCGCGTCCGTTCCAAGGCATCAAATTCGCGTATCTCATCTAATAACCTGCGCCAACCGGCCTCAGACATTTCTAACAAGACTGGCGGCAACCAACCGATCATTTGTGCCAACTGGAAAACCACAAACGTTTCGACGTTATAAGTAGCCTCTTCATGGTTAGGACAACGACCGCGCAATTCACAGGCCAAATCCGCCAAAGAGCCTCGATACTCCAATTCAGTAGCCGCCAAATCGCTCAACGCGGCACGGTCCAGTAACAGACGGATGGCGACAAACTCCACAATAGTCCCCGGTGGCAATGGAAATGTGGCCCGATCTCCACGAGTCTCCAATTGCCAAATCATGCCGCCAAATCCACGCAAGGCCAACAGAGTCTGTTCGATAAATTCAGTACGATGCTGTTCATCAATGCCAAGAATCTGCAGTGATTCAACAATACTGACTTCTGCTGTTTGATTTTGTTGTTTCGCGGTGCGGACTAATTTGCGTAAGCGGTGCATCCATGACACTTGCCCCAAGTGTGGCGTGTCGACAAAATCTTGAAAACAGCTCCAAAATCCACGTTCGCGG
>JBGSMY010000173.1:0-8597 GCA_041739975.1 Pirellulaceae bacterium | reverse complement strand
CCACTCTTCGAAACGCAGGTCTCACCGCCATGCGACTGGAAGGGCACAAGGGCATCGCATCCACCATTAGAGACTTCTCAGCCAAGCCCTTGCTCTTATTTCAAATGTTACGCAAACTATAAAACTGATTTGCCCTGGGGGTGGGGGGCATCTACAATTGAAACCCATCCTTTTATGATTCAATATCATTCTGAATTACAATGTTAACATTCGTCCTTAGGTCAAATGTAATAAATCACCACCAAGTTTCCATTCATGTCAAACACTTACTTAGTCACCGGCTGTGCCGGTTTTATCGCATCACGTGTTGCCGCAATGTTGATTGAACGCGGGGATCGCGTCGTCGGGATCGATAATCTGAACGATTATTACGATGTCTCACTCAAACATCATCGCTTGGATCAACTCAAAACGTTGGGCCAACGGGCAACGGTACCAAATACATTTGAATTTGTTCAAATGGATCTCGAGGACCGTCCGGCAGTTGAAGCGTTGTTTGATCGACATCCGTTTGCTGCCGTGGTTAATCTCGCAGCTCGGGCGGGTGTTCGCTATAGCATGATCAACCCGCACGTCTATATGACAACGAACGCCATGGGCAGTTTGAATTTGCTCGAAGCCATGCGGACACGCGATGTGAAAAAATATGTGCTGGCGTCAACGTCCTCTCTATACGCCGGTCAAACCATGCCGTTCCTCGAATCGCTGGCGGTGAATACGCCAATCTCGTCTTATGCAGCTTCTAAAAAAGCAGCTGAGGTTATGGCTTATTCGCATCACTATCTCTACGGCATCGATGTTTCGATCGTCAGGTATTTCACGGTCTACGGCCCGGCGGGTCGACCGGACATGTGCATCTTTCGCTTCATTCGCTGGATCGATCAAGGCCAACCTCTGGAACTGTTTGGCGATGGTAGCCAGTCTCGGGATTTTACTTTTGTCGATGATATTGCTCGCGGTACGGTTGCCGCGATCAAACTGCTGGGCTACGAGATCATTAATTTAGGTGGTGGACAGCAGCCGATCACGTTGAACTTAATTATCGACAAGCTAGAAAAATTGCTCGGCAAACAGGCGCAGATTGTCCATCGAGAATTTCATAGAGCCGATATCCAATCGACTTGGGCGGACATCACGAAAGCAAAACAGCTTTTGGGCTGGGAGCCGTCTGTTTTGCTCGATGAGGGTTTGGCCGCGTGCGTGCGCTGGTACAAAGATAATCGGCCGTGGTCGGAACAGATTGAGTTGCCTTAGTGGTTTTAGTTGCCAAACCGGCCCCAAAGAACGATAGAATTTGGCCAGTTCGAAGCCGTGAGGTGCGATTGTAGGTAAGTTTTCATTTAATCCGAGCTCAATTAATAGACATTGTGATCGATTTTCGATTAACATTTAGTTTGATTTTTAACCGCCGAATTCAAGTTTGCTGTCTGGGCAAGACAAATGCAACTGGTCCATCACCAAGCGCGATTGACGACATCAATAGCTGTGCTATTGATTTTTTTGTCGGCAGAAGTGTCGCTCGCAAGCTTGGTGAGCATTCAATCTAAGGTTGATTGTGGAAATGAATCCACTATTTCGTACGAATTGTCTAAACGCGTTAGCATACGACTTAATTTCGCATCGACCACCTCTGCACATGGGCCGAATTCGACAAACCTATTCGCTTCGCCCAAATCCCACGGCCAGAAATTGCCCGCAAAAGACGATGGGGCATTCCATTGGGAACTATTGATCATGGCGTTTTCAAATTCGATGCAAACGCACGATAGCGGTAAGCATCGAATGAATCTGGCGGGTTATGACAATGGTGCGACAAGTAAATGCAATGATCCGCAAATGCGTGACCTTTACGTAATCGATTTTGAATTTATCCCAAATGTAGACTTGGACAATAAGTTCTGGCCTCCTTGATATCTAATTCTCGTGTTGTCGAATTATTCAATGAGATGAGAATGTTTGAACTTAAAATCTTTTGCAATTTGGGGGTCTGAAATGAAGAGAATAATTTTTGCCTTTTTACTACTAATCGCCAGTCAGGTAATGACACCACTTTTGGTGAATGCGTCGATCACCTCGGGCAACGGAGCGATAACGGGCAGTTGGACTGTTAGCCTTGGCTTTGGCGGTCTAGGTACCGAAACGTTGATCGAATCCTTCATCGTTTCCGATACGGGCGCCGGTCCCTTTCAAGCCAACGGCATTGCCAACGTTTTTCCAGGAACAAGGGTCTCGGCAACGCCGAACAGCAATTACGCATATATGTCTGGGCCCAGCGGAGTTACTGCTTGGGGTTGGGATTATCAATTTGCTGGAAATATGGCGGATACCATATCCATTGACTTTTTAGCTTGGGATAATGGTGTTGGTTCCAATTTAATTTTCGCCGCGACCTTCGATTATATCGGAGGCGTTTTTTCTAATGTGCAACAAAGCTTTGGCGGTCCATATGATTTCCTTCAAGATTCAACGGGCATGAATTACAACCGTGGGGGCAATGGTACGGTCCCAGAACCTGGAACCATAGCAATTTGGTCAGTTTTTGCAATTACAGGACTTGCCTTTGGCAATCGCCGTCGCAAAACGACCTAAACTAATCGTGTTTTTGTTTTAAGAAATCAACCAGAGGAGCCTCATTGAGCTCCTCTGGTTTTTTTGGCAATGACAAAATGCAAACTTCGACAAAAAATTCTGGCTATTCCGTACTTTTTGCCGAAGTCCGTTCGATGCATTTGCGTTGATTGTTAGATTAGATTCTTTTCCAAAGATACCTCTTTGCGCTCATGAAATTGATCGTGAAATTAATTTGCCAATCGCAACGGCAAGTTACCACCAAACGATTTCCCCTGTTGCTGTCTCATTTCGCAAATTTCGCCGTCAAATAATCTGCCCAGGCGGGGAAAATCCGATCGAACCAAACCAGCGATTTGCCGCCCCAACTGAGGATCACTTCGTGTTTGCCCAATCGAATCGCTTGGGTCGCAATTCGGGCAACACGCTCCGGCGGCATGGGCCGTCGGCCTTTCCAATCGGCCTGCACACGATCTTCAATCGCCGCATCAAAAAATTCGCTATCCGTGGTGCTGGGACTGACAAGCAATAAATCGATGCCTTGCGGCAATAACTCGGCACGCAACGCATCGCTGAATCCATGCAAAGCAAATTTACTGGCACAATACTCACTTTTGTTGGGCACGGCTCGATGCCCCAACACACTGCTAATATTGACAATCATCGGATGATCACCGCGACTCAACCAAGGCAACATGCTGCGCGTCAATTCGACCGGCGCAAAAAAGTTGACTTCAAAAATCGTTCGCAACCGTTCGCTGGTTGCTTCTGAAAACGGTCCCATCGCGCCAATGCCGGCACAATTGATGAGCAAATCTAAACCGCCCCAGCGCTGCTCCACGATTTCACACAATTGCTGACGCAGCGCCGGGTTCGTAATGTCACCGGCCAACACAATGCACTCCGACACTCGCGCGCTAACTTCCGCGGCCAGCGTCTGCAATCTTTCCTCGCGCCGCGCGGTAATTAACAATCGATTGCCGGCCCGCGCTAAACTTTTCGCTAACTCCCAACCAATTCCGCTAGAGGCGCCGGTGATAACAATTCGGCGATCGTTCAATGGCCGTCGCGACATGCTCAACGACCGCCTTTCGGCGCAGATTCAAAGGCTCCAACAATCGCACGTTCCACCGGGAGTATCGCAGTAGACTTGGCAGGTGGTTCAGCGTCATAAACGCGATTGAGAAAATCGGGCTCGCGTGAACGCGTTTCTAAATATCGTTGTTCGAGCGAATGGACAACGTCCGGGTGCTTGGCGGCTAAATTGATTTTTTCTTGCGGATCGTTTGCGATATTGTATAGCTCCCACGGCAAGGCTTGCGGCTTGTTGAGATCGCGACGAATTGCTTTCCAATCGCCATCGCGGATTGCCACGATACCGCCGTATTCGGCAAACTCCCAAATCAATGGCGCGGTGCGCGCCGGCGATTTGTTTTCATTCCAGACACTTTGCAGGCTGACGCCATCTAGTTTTGCGGCCGCTGGTGACTTCAGTTCAGCCACCTCGACAATTGTCGCGAACCAGTCTGGGAAATACGAAGGAAAATCCGATTGGCCGCCGGGCGAGATAACGCCTGGCCAGCGGACAATGGTGGGCACTCGCAAACCACCTTCAAAACAACTGCCTTTGGCGCCGCGCAGTCCGGCCGTTGAATTAAAGAATGAGACCCCTGCCCCACCGACTTGGAATCGCGGGTCTTGTCCACCGTGTGTCGGGCCGTTGTCCGAAGTAAATATCACCAAAGTATTTTCGGCCACTCCCCAATGTTCGAGCCGCGCGAGAATCGCGCCGACATGTTCATCGAGATCCGAGATCATCGCCGCATAAGCGGCACGGGGGCGAGGGTGCGGCAAATAGCCGTTTTCGCCGCGATAAACTCCATTCTCCCGATCCCAGTCGGCTGGATACTCGTCCAACCAAACTTGCGGCGGTTGCATCGAAACATGCGGCTCAACAAATGGCAAATACAAAAAGAACGGTTCACGATGATTGGCGTCAAGCCAGTGCAGCGATTCGGCAAGGATCAAATCAGGCGCATAATTTTTACCGCGATAGGTCTCGGCCAGCACCTCGCCCACTAGCTGTTTCTGGTGTCCGGGAATCGCCGGATCGTTTATGGAAACTTGTTGCTCGTCGCTATCGAGATACGGCGGGAAATAACTGTGAGCATTGCGTTGGCAATTGTAACCAAAGAATCGATCGAATCCTTGACGAAGCGGGGAGCCCGTTGAGTCGGTGGGACCTAAGCCCCATTTCCCGAACCCGCCCGTGCGATAGCCGGCCTGCTGCAACGCCCGCGCCATCGTTAACGTGTCGGGCTCAAGTGGCCACTGGCCAGGAAAAGGTCGACCGTTGCCGGAATCTTTGTTGCCACGAATTTGGGCGTGGGCTAAATGCTGGCCAGTCAGCAAGACACAACGCGACGGGGCACAAGTTGGCGCGCCCGAATAATGTTGAGTCAATCGCAAGCCTTGTGCAGCCAATCGATCTAAATGCGGTGTTTTGATTTTAGTTTGCCCAAAACAACCAAGCTCACCGTACCCCAGATCGTCTGCCAAAATTAAGACGATATTTGGCGGTCGCTGCAACGTAGATTCTACGGGCGATTCGGCGGAGGATTCGACGGACGGACTATTCACCGTTGCCGGCGAGTCGGCGATTACCGAACCGGCAATGGTCATCCACAAAACAATGGTTACGGATCTAAAGTATCGATAGAGATGTTTTTTCGTCATCGGTCTCAGCTGTCGGGGCACCGTTAAATCGTATTCTCAATGGAACGGACGTCATCGCGAACTGATTGCATTGATCACTGGCTTGATCATAGCTCGTGCAAGTTCAGACGACCAGTCAATCGATGAAGTCGACTACCATGGGCCTTCGGAATTCAGCTGAATCAATTCCCAGAATTACAATCACTGCGCCCAAACTGGCGAGGGCGCGGCAAACGCGAGCTCTTGTTTGCTGCGCGGGTCGACCAGTTTTATTTTCCAAGCGTGCAGGCACATCGGCGGCGAATTCAAATCGAGCGTGGCAACTGGGCCATCGCTCGTAGGTTGCTGCAGATTGACTTCAAGAGTTTTCAGGGCCGATTGCGCATCGTCGACTTTTGAGATGTTTGGTCCATAAATCGGATCGCCAACGATCGGCAGGTTCAGCGATGCTAAATGCAAACGAATTTGATTCGTTCGCCCCGTCTGCGGCCGGACTTCAAGCAAACAGGTACCATCATTAAACGTAGTGAGCAGTCGAAAATCGGTCCGAGCGGGCAAGCCATCAATCAGGTCCGTTTGACGACTACCCGACCGACTGGCTTGTCGAGCAATTGGCAATTCACACGAAAATGAACCGGATGCTGGGATACCTTGCACGCGTGCCAAATACGTCTTTTCCACTTGGCCTTGTTCAAACAACGGTTGCAAGCGGCGAGCCACCTCGCGACGTCGACCTAACAGAACAACACCCGTTGTGTTGGCGTCCAATCGATGCAGCGGCCGCAAAATTTCTGGGTAATAAACTTGGTTCAGCAAATAGGTCAACGTGTTGCGGTGAAACCGTCCGCTGGCATGCATGGGCAAAGGAGCTGGTTTGTCGACGACAACCAGGTCTTGGTCTTCATGCAAAATGCAAATGTCGGCATTAACGGCGGGCTCACAAGTTCCCGGCAAGAGATGTTCGAGACGCCACCCACCGCGCACTTCGGTTTCAGCCCGCAGTGGATGTTGTTGATAATGGATGCGACCCAAAGCAAATTCTTGTTGCCAATAGTCTCGCGATAAATGTGCATGCATCTGCGTAAAGACATCAACGGCGGTCTTGCGATCGTACGCCGCCGGGACATTGAGAGGGCGGACGTTGTCGTAAGGAACGCAGCCCGGTAGCGGCGAACGGACCGCGGCCAAATGTCGATGCCGCTCGGCAATTCGTTCGGCCAATTTTTCAGTGGGACTGCGATAACAGTGGTGACAATGTTTGGGAGGATTGTACTCGGGACGTTGTTGGTCGTCGGGGTTCAAGATCGCTTGGCAAGCGTAACACTGTGCCGCATTGGTTTCTTCCAGTTGCGGATTGACGGCGACTCGTTTGTCGAACACAAAACAGTCGCCTTGATAGTGGGCCCCTCCACACTCTTCGAAATATTTAAGAATGCCGCCTTCGAGTTGGTAGATTTTTTGGAAGCCCGCTTGCTCCATCACTGGGCCAGCTTTCTCACAACGGATGCCCCCGGTGCAAAACATTACAATGGGTTTGGTTTTCCAATCCTCCGGAAGTTTTTTGATCGCTTCAGGGAAGCAACGGAAATGATCGACTCTTATGGGCACGGCATTTTCAAAGGTGCCAAGATCGACTTCATAGTCGTTGCGAGTGTCCAACAAGATTAACTCGCGTCCTTCGTCGAGCCATTGTTTCAGTTCTTGAGCGCGCAATTTGGGACTGGTGGCAACGGCCGGTTTGATTGAGTCGATGCCCATGGCGATGATCTCTTTTTTGAGACGCACCAGCAAGCGATTGAAGGGCTGATGATCGCTGGGACTAAATTTGACCTCGAGGTCTTGGAATTCCGGTTGAGCCCGCAATTCATTTACGAATTGATCGACTGCGTTAGGTTCGCCGGCGAGGAACAAATTAATACCTTCGCGACTAAGGAGGATGGTACCTTTGAGTCCGAGATCGGCGCAGCGTTGACGCAAGCCTTGGCGTCGTTGAGGCAGTTGGTCCAGCGGAACAAATTTATAAGCCGCGATGTTCGTGAAATCGGTGGCGTTAGTTAGCATGTTCATAACGAGTTTAATTTTAAAAAGGTTGTGTTTGGATTATAACAAGCGGAGTTAATTCAGTTAATGGTCACGGGCGAAATGCCGCAGTGAAATCGATTGAGAGAATATGCAATGTGTGAATTTCAAATGGGCAAATTTCGGCAGCGCGAATGAGCATTGGGCGTATACGCATTGGGCGAATACCTATTGAGCCGATGCCTATTGAGCGAATTGCGGGCGAAGGCACACCTAACCCGCTGCGCGGGAGGTTTAACCATAAACGTTGTATTGGTAGTCTGTGCTATGGGGTCACAATGATCAGGGTCACAATGATCGATTGGGGCTTAAAAGAATGTGGAGTACGAGCAAAATGGGTCCAAGCAAAGTGGAGTTGGTGGAAACATGTCATTGACGATTCGAGCGGCGATGTTGGGCGACGTCCCGGTGATTTTAGAGTTGATTCGAGAGCTTGCCGAATACGAGCGGCTAAGTCACTTGGTTGTTGCCGATGAGACGCGATTGCGAGAGGCGTTGTTTGGAGCGCGGCCTGGAGCCGAAGTTTTGTTGGCTGAATGGGACCATCAGGTCGTTGGCTTTGCAGTATTTTTTCAAAACTTCTCGACGTTTTGGGGTCGTCCGGGAATTTATTTGGAAGACTTGTTTGTGCGACCTGACTTTCGAGGTCGAGGAATTGGCAAATCGCTGTTGCAGTGTTTGGCGCAAGAGACAGTGCGGCGCGGAGGCGCGCGGCTGGAATGGTCTGTGCTCAATTGGAACGAACCGGCCATTCGATTCTACCAGTCACTCGGCGCCGAGCCGCAAAATGAATGGACCGTTTATCGGCTGACCGGCGCTGCGCTGGGAAGAGTGGCGGAAGAAGAACGCTTTTCAACAACGTAAGTAAATGTGAGATAGGGCGTTAAGTGTCACAACAGCGTGTCGTGCCGCTCAGCTACTGTAGGTCAGCTTGTCCTCAAGCTGACAATCGACGACTAATTTCTGGCAACAAAAATAAAGAGAGCTTTCTATTCCGCCGCTACGGTAGGTCAGCCTGTCCTCAGGCTGACAATCGACGACTATTTACTGGCAACTAAAACATAGAGTGCTTTCTATTCCGCCGCTACGGTAGGTCAGCCTAGTATCTTGTATTAGCATCTTGTTTTTAGTGTTTGTCTCACTTTTAAGGAAAGAATTTTTGTAGACTAGAAAATCGCTTTCCCCCAAGGCCTTGGGGGAAAGCGGCGGGCAAGTAGATCGTTTTAGCCTGGGCT
>JBGSMY010000134.1:0-9224 GCA_041739975.1 Pirellulaceae bacterium | reverse complement strand
GCAACGCGGTGAAACCGCGTTGCCACGACCGCGTTGCCACGGCCGCGTTTTCAACCCACCATTACCTATGGTCAACGCTCAGTCTCTGTTGCTCGATTCACTTTAAATCTTTCCCATTAACGCTTTCCAACTTTCTATTTCCCTTTACTCTATTTCCCATTACATAGAGCACCCAACAAGACAATCCCAGCGCCAACGTCAAAGCAACGCCATTGAGCGATGTAAGGACCCCATAAACCAAAGGGCTAGGGTCCAGTTTGTTAAGCACAAATTTTGCGGATCCATAATGAAACAAACTGGCAAGGATCAATACAATGACAACGACGGTCATCGGCCTTGTGATGTTGTCAAAACGAAGACGTCGTTGCTCATGTCCATCTATTGCTCCGTAATGGTCATCGGGATTGATTCCACGTCCACGCCACCACCTCAGCCCCACGCCGCAAAGACCAGGCAATACGACTAACAAATCGTAATAATGGTGATAGACCGTCACAACGATCGCTAACATCGCCACCAACTCCGCCCACGGTTGATTGTCTGGCGTCGAACTACAATCGCGCCACAACAACCACATCGGCACGGCAATCAATGGCAACATCCATACGACATGTTCCCATTCACTCGGTCGCCAATCGGTCCACTTGGCAACGACGGCTAACAAGTCCACCCGCGTCCAACTGTTGACGGGAAACTCATTGGGATCAGCCACATGTTGCGCTTGACCTTCTCGTAAATCCGCTACCAGTTGTTCGAAGCCAGCACCCGGCTGACATATTAACCAACCCACAGAGGTGCCATTAGCAATCACAAAAAAAACCAGTCCCAGCGCCAAAGATCGGTACTGCCGTCGAGCGATCAATAATAACGACAACGGGATCGCATAAGTCGGTTTGCAAGCGGCGACGGCATAGCCGATCGCCCTCAGCCAGAGCGGCCATTGAGTTTGCCAAGCGACAATCGTGCCAATGACGAGGACCAAGGTAAAGTAACCGGTGACAAGCGTACCATATCCGCTGCGCGAGGCCGCAATGATCCAAGCAATCGCTAGCCAAGCGATCCATCGATGCGGCCTCGGAAAGTCGCGCAAACACAGTGCCGCCAGAACTAACGTGCAAATGATCTGAAAGACAAAGTGGGCGATGTCAGCCGCCGGTAGTTCCATTGCCACAAAGGGCATATGAACAGCAAATATGGCTGGGCCGTAAAGAGCCATTGGGCGAACGATTGGATAATTGTCTTGAAACTCGCGGCCGTATGGACTGGTGCCTTCACGAAAGGCAAGTGTCGGAAAATAAACGCCGTTGTGAAAATCGCAATAGCCTTCCAGACCCGCGTCCAAGTTTTGAGGCGATTGATAGGTTGTATAGACGCGCCACGCAATCGCAGAAAATACGGTCGCTAAGGCGACAACTAGGCACACAGCGAACCATCGAATTCGCTTGGGTTCAAGTTGGTTTGTTGTTTTTACTTTTGGCATAGCGAGCATTGTAGCTTTCGGCGATGCGAACTTGGAACGGCAAAAAAATAGTGGACTAGCCATCAAACTTTCGCCCCTGCCAGTAAACTGGCTAGGGGGCGGCATTGTGTAAATTCGCTAAATTTCGTTTTCTAGCTGTCAAACTTTTGCTCCTGCCAGCAAGCTGGCAGGGGGCAGTCCAATATTAAGTGCGAATAACTAAGTTGCACGAAAGGTTCTTTTGTTCTTGGCGTTCTTACGGTAACCAACTCGAAAACAGCACGACCTCCAGGTTGGCCTGGGCCAGTGCAAATGATGTGCGAATTAAAAAGCCGACCAAAAGGTTTTTTTTGCTGGCGTACTTAACTTAACCAACCCAATCACTGTACGACTTCCAATCTGGCAACGCGGCTACCATACGATCAGAATTTTAACCCATCAAGCGCATTGAGGAATTTGCGCAGCGCTCGGGCTCGGTGGCTGATGATCGATTTTACAGCTAGGCCCAATTCGCCAAACGTTAAATGGTATTCCGGCAGTTCAAACAAAGGGTCGTAACCAAAACCCTGTCCACCGCGATACTCGGCGACAATTCGCCCATAACAACGACCTTCACTCTCGACGTGCACTTGGCCTTGAGGATCGGCCAAACAGATATAACACGTGTACCAAGCGGTCCGGCGTTCCATTGGTATGCCGGCCAAGGCGGAAAGTAATTTTTCGTTATTACGCTGATCGTTCGAGGGCTCGCCGGCAAAACGCGCAGAATAGACTCCAGGTGCGCCATCGAGCGCCGCAACCGAAAGGCCCGAATCTTCGCCCAATACCCAGTGCCCTAAATGTTTTGCTTGCTCAGCCGCTTTGAGAATGGCGTTGTCGCGAAACGTCGTACCCGACTCGTCGACTTCGATGGCCTTCGGAAAATCGTCGAGCATTTTTACATCGATCCCTCGAGGTAACAAAAGATGTTCCAACTCGCCGCGCTTTTTGCGGTTTCGAGTTCCAAGCACAATCGGAGCAGGGTAGGGCATAATAAAAAATCTAGCTTGAGTCTAAATGTACGATTAATGCCGCGATTTTATCCGAAATTTCAGTCAATAGGATGCCGGTAACCAGGAAGCGTGCACAGTTTGAATCAATGCTGTGGCCGATCGTGCTAAATAGTCAGATACAATATTTTGCGTTTTTCATTTTTTTTTGCCTTTCCCCCCAAAAGTGACCTATGGTTTGAATATCGCCGGAGGATGAGCGCGCGGAACTCGAAACGCTTGACGATTTCAAGTTGCCGTGTGTTTACTTCTGGCGATCTTTCGACTACGGATACAAGCGTCATTTTTGGCGAATTGCGAACGTATTATTTCAAATTCGTGGACAAGTCACAGGGCGGCGGGCGTTAAGAGCTAAATTAAAACGTGTACCTTCAGCGCAATCGATTGCGTTGGAATGGAAACGGACAATCCATTTTGCCCAACCCGGGCGCTTAAAAAGACGATCGACAGGGAGACACTGTGGGTCGTCTTTTTTTTTGTTTCGATCGTCTACCTAGTTAGTTTGCTTGAGCGGAACCGGGTGTTCTAGGTTTTTGTTTTAATAAGCGGAAACGACATATAGTTTTCAGGGCCAGCCCACGATCGTGGTGATATTACTCAACCGCGAATGCGGCGATAGTGCGATCCCTGTTGATTTAAAGGGTTAATCTCAAGCCCACACATATATTAAATTACCACTTCCGCTAGTACCATTTTCCTAATTCTCCGACGGAATAGCCGCAACGATATGCAATGATGATCCGCTGGTTTCGCAACCAAGTCCGCCAGATACCCAGGCGATTCCAACGGCGCGGGGAGGTCATGACGCAACTATTGGCAATTTTTAGGCCATGCGATTGCCGCAAGCGATGGGCAAAATCATAATCTTCCATCAACGGCCACTCGCGAAATCCGCCGAGCGACTCATAACATTTGCGACGTACAAAAATCGCTTGATCTCCATACGGCACCCCCCACCATCGACTCCTCAAATTGGCGCCAAACTCAACCAACCGAAAAGCCCAATGGCCACTCGCAATCGCCAAACGAAACGCTCCGCCACCAATTTTTGGGTCAGATAAAATTCGATCGATTTGCTGGCGATAATCCATTGGCAATTGTGAATCCGCATGCAGGAACAACAGAACCTCTCCTCGCGAGGCCGTCGCCCCAGCATTGAGCTGTCTGCCGCGTCCGGGAATCGACGCGATCATTGGCACACGATGAGCAATCACGGTGGTCAGTGTTTCTTCAGAGGCCTCTGCGGCCACAACTAACAATTCAAGATCGGGCGACTCACCAACTCGTACTGACGAAATTGCCGACGCTAACATTGGTTCGTGACGTAGGACTGGAATGACTACTGAAATCTGGGGACGACTTGGTAATTGTGCCGGCAGTCGCAACAGCGACGAAAAAGTCGATGGATCTAGTTTGTGCTGTCCAAATTGTTCCTGTGGCGCGGGGCCATTCCACCAAGGCCGTAAATCGTCCGGTCGATCAATATCGTCAAGCGTTTCGAGCAGGGCAACTCGCAGCCCTTGAGATCTGGCAGCCAACAGGGTTTGTTGTAAGACTTGATCAGTTCCCCAGTCGATATTGTTAAACAAAAGTCGTTGTGATTCAGTGGTAACACCATTGTGATTCACGCCGATTAAATAGTAGCCCCCATCACTGGCCGGACCCAGCACCACGTCGTGAGTTTCTAGCCAATGACTGGCTCGGCTGATTTGCAATGGACCAAGTGCCGGGCAATCGGTGCCAACGACTAGCGAATGATCGCAGCCAGAATCTCGCGACGCGTGCAACGCCGTATCTAAACGCTGCCCGAGATCGCCGGTTGATTGTTCGAGCAACTGGAGATGAGACCCACACAATTGGCCCATGTCCACAGCCGAGGCGCCTGTAAAAACGACGGTGGCGCGTCGGTCGTCGCCAGTGGTTTCCGCTTGCCAGGTTGCTGCCCAACGTGTGGTAGAGGTTACCAATTCGCGATGGACCGCGGCCGCTGCAGCTGGCCCCAACGCGGGGATTAATCGGGTTTTACATTGTCCGTCGCGAGGGAAACGGGCAAAGATAATCAAATGGTTGCGTGGAATGTGGTTACGAGGAATGGGGTTACAGGGCATGGCTTGATCACGCCGATGAAGATTGAGCAGCCGCCATTCGCGAGGCGATTACGGCGACGTTCACAATATCGTCAACACTGCACCCGCGCGACAAATCCATCAACGGTTTATTGAGCCCCTGAATGATCGGCCCAATCGCTTGAAAGCCACCCAGTCGTTCGGCAATTTTATAGCCGATATTGCCGCTATTAAGATCGGGAAAGATCAACACGTTGGCTTGGCCCGCAACGGTTGATCCCGGGGCTTTTCGCTGCCCAACTGCAGGAACCCAGGCCGCATCGAACTGCAGCTCACCGTCAATTAATAGCTCGGGCTCGGCCGATTGGAGTAGCTTTGTCGCTTGTTGAATTTTCGCAACGGCTGGATGGTCCGCGCTGCCTTTGGTGGAAAAACTAAGCAGTGCGACTCGCGGGATGGTGCCAGTTAGTTGGAAAAAATTGTCCGCCGTGGTCCGGGCAATCTCGGCCAGTTGTTCCGAAGTGGGGTCGGGCACAACCGCGCAATCGGCAAAAGCGAAGCAGTCACCCGTTGGCGATTGCATCAGAAAGAAACTCGACACCAGCGAACGGCCCGGAGGTGTGCCGATGGCATGTAAACCACTGCGAAGCACGTGAGCGGTGGTGGCGATACTGCCCGCCACAACGGCGTCGGCAAAGTCTAATGCCAACAATAGCGAGGCAAACATAATTGGATCGCGAGCGGCGTTGACCGCAGCTTCTGAGGTGAGTCCTTTCGCAGCGCGGTTGCGGTAAAGTCGCTGAGCGGCTAACGGTTGCCAGTGTGCATCGTCGACGGCGATGGCTTGAACGCCGGCTGGGAGTGTAATCGATGCTGGCGGATCAATCAAAAATACATCCGCCAGTTGTTGGTCCACCAATTTTTTTGCGGCAGCAATAACGCGCGGATCGTTTGGTTCCGGCAATAAGATCCGCCGTCGATCTTTGCGGGCTGATAGATAGATTTGTTCCAGAATTTTTGACATTGATAAGTGTGGTTAAAGGTTCCGATTTCGCAAAAAAAACAACAAGATGGTGAGCCGTTCAACCACGTGTTCATCCAGATGTTTTTCCACCCGCTGACACGCCCTGACCGCCAGACGCCTTGCCCCTACATCTGTCACTTGACCCCAGTCACCTGTTTCTTAACCTCCGCTTCTAATTGTTCGATTTCGAACTCGAAGCCGCCGGAAAGGATTGGGAAACGGCACCAGGTTTTTGGATCGAGGTTTTCGTCGTCCAGGTGGAATGACGGCGCGGTGCGTTCGCGTTTCCATTGGTTGCGACACCACAGTCGAAAGAACTTAATCACCCAATCGGCCAATTGGCGAGCGGTCATGGTTGGCAATTCCGCTTGCAAGTGTCGCCAGATTTCGAGCGGCATCAATTTATCGCGAATCGCTAAACGTTCGATGCGATCGAGAACATCGTAGGGCATCAAGTCTGTTTCGTCGGTTTGATTTTGACTAGACGGTCGCAACTCGGCCGTAGGCGCTTGGCGATTGACCACTCGCAAAATCGGTAAGGGGCCAATATCGAGGGGCCCTGTGGTTTCCATCCAGCGTAGCCAGTGGCGCAAGTAGGCCTTGTCAATTCCGGCTATTGGACTGAGCCCACCGCTAGTATCGCCGTCCATTGTTGTATAGCCAACGGCCGATTCACTGCGATTGCTGGTCGCTAACAGCAAAGCGTTCTTGATATTGGCGATCATCCAAACACCGGGTGAACGCACGCGAGCTTGAATGTTCTGTAGCGCCAAGTCATCGGTTTTCCAATCGAGTTCGCGACCGAGAGCTTGTGAGATCAGCGCCGTATACCCCGACACTAGCGAATCGATATCGATCTCCATGTGAGTTGCTCCGATTGCGGCGGCTACGTCGCGAGCGGCATTTTGAGTTGTGTCCGAGCTATTTCGAGTTCGTTGGTAGACGGTGGTCAGCAAACATGCGGTCCATTCGTGCGGCGTTTGTGGCATCTTAGGCTGGTCGGATGAAGCGCGCCATCCGACGGCTGCGGCAAACGCCTCGACGGGTAATTCTTGTAGGGCAAGTTGGATCATCGTTGACACCAACACGGCCACCGCTGCCGAATCGACGCCCCCACTAAGCGAAACAATAAAACCGCGCTGACGGCTTTTGCGCAAATAGTCAAACAGCGCCAGGCTAACACTGCGCGTGAACTCTTCGTGTTTCAATTCATTAGAACTGCGCCAAGCGTCGGTTTGCAGGTTGCCTGGTTGAATCCGACAAGCGGGCCAGTCGAATGGGATTCGCCACAAGTCGCTTTCGTCGCCGTCGACTTCAGGTTCAAAGCTGCCGGTGCGAGCGCGGCTCATCCGCGTGGCATCGATATCGATAGTGGCCGCAGTAACAACCACGTCTTGATAGCTGAGGCGAGGCCCGCGGGCAACTAAGCGACCGGCCGAGGCCACCAAAATGTCGCCGTCAAAAATGGCACGGCCGGACTCCACGCCCATCAAGTTTGAATAGACATAAGTCACATGAAAAGCGCGGCTGCCCTCGAGCACAAACCGTGTGCGGACTTCTTGTTTGCCGAACTCAAAATGGCTGGCCGATGGGTTGAGAATCAGGTCGACACCACGAGACGCAAGGCCACCGCCGGGTCGCGTACCGACCCAAGCGTCTTCGCAAATTTCAAATCCAATTTTCACGCTACCGACATTAAAAAAAACGTCGCCAATGGGAAAGGTATCGCCAAGCAGTTCAATATTGCCATGGACTTTGCTGGGCCATGGTTTGAACCAACGTGGTTCGTAGTGAATACCGTCGCCGGCCAAAAACTGTTTGGCGACAAAACCGATGATTTGTCGGTCGACGATCAAACATGCTGTATTAAATACGGCGCCGGCATAGACGATCGGCAAACCGACGGAAACAACCATCCCTGCAGTAGCCGGTACGATTTTTTCGAGCATCGCAATCGCCGACTCATGGATTCCCGTGGCATGAAATGCGTCTTCACAGCCGTATCCCGTAATGCATAATTCCGGCAAACACAACAGGGTTGCTTGTTGCTGGCGAGCTTGGTCGATGGCCGCCAAAATACGAGTGAGGTTGCCATGCCAATCGAGTGGGGTTTGGTTTAGCGCCGCACCCGCCACACGGATGAGTCTCATAATGGTCCCGGTAACTAGTTTAGGTTTGAACTTGTTTTTTATAATTTAACCTTTTTGGGGTGGGTGGCTACAAGGCTCTGCCTTGTAGGGTTTCTGGCTGGGGGAGAAAGTGGCTGCAAGGCTCCGCCTTGCAGCGACCCTGCAAGGCGAAGCCTTGCAGCCACTTATTTAGTCACCGCGAATTAGAAACTGCCCGGGGGGCGAAGGGTGACGAAGTCGATGGGCGGCCGAGGACCAAGGCCATTGCTCAGGCGAAGTTACGATTTTGGCTTTGACAGGATTATTCTCAATATAATGAATGATTCGCAACAATTCTTCATCATCGCGAACAAAGTGATCGTAGCTTTCATGCTGCCAAAACGGCCCACTTAGTCCTAATAACTCGTTGCATCGCCTACCGGTATAACTTTGAACACTTTGCATTATCCGCTCTCGCGGGGTCCTTGTCCGTCGCGACCCAGACAAAGGTTCCATTTCTGATGGCAAGAAAATCTTGGAGTCTTCCAGTTCGTCAATCGGGCACGCCGCAGATAAAGATTCAATTTCTGACGGCAAGATAATTTTGGAGTCTTTCAGTTCGTCAATTCGGCGCGCTCCAGATAACGATTCGATTTCTGATGGCAAGACAATTTTGGAGTCTTTCAGTTCGTCAATTCGTCCTGCTCCAGATAAAGATTCTATCTCTGATGGCAAGATAATTTTGGAGTCTTTCAAAGATTCTAACAATGGCAAAAATAGCCAATGATAATGACTGGGCATGATACAGTAAGCGTAAAGTTGGTAACGCACCCCAGCAAAATGCCAAAGCGACTTGGTGACAACCTCCGCAATCGCCGGACTGCCTAGATGTTGAACGGGACTCTTGCGATCCAGCAAATCGTCAACAAATTTGAATAACAATTTGTAAAGCTGATTTTTCCAGTCTCGAACGCTTACCGTGGCCGGACGCGGTTTTTGTTCAAGCTCTTTTCGATAGAGTTTGATTTGACCTACTCCGGTCGCCGATACACTGCCGGCCAAACATGCCGTGACAAAAAACGGTTTCCCATAGACATCGCGATGAGGTAAGTTGCGTCGCCGAAATATTTCATGCTCAATTTCCATAGAAGGGCCTCCCAAAATTGAAAGCGTGCAAGTGAAAAGTGCGAAAGGTGAAAATTTGATAGGTGGAAATTAGTAGGTGGAAATTTGATAGGATGTAGTCGATTGGCTAAGTCAATTTACTACGTGTCGAAATATAGCGAAGTTCATCCAAACGGAGATTCAGGTATATATTTCTAGATGGCTTAGTGGTAAAAGGTGGGCTGGAAGGCGGCCGCACGTGGCTACAAGGCTGTAAGCGTCCCTCAGCACCATTATTGACAGTTGGATTAAGTTTGAGGATTTCCTAACCTCTATCAAGGAGATCCGATGTCAAACAACTTTAGAGCGGCACGAGTGGAACTTTGGATGAGTCGTGTCGTCGAGCAGGCTTCT
>JBGSMY010000124.1:0-12890 GCA_041739975.1 Pirellulaceae bacterium | reverse complement strand
GCCACTCTTCGAAACGCAGGTCTCACCGCCATGCGACTGGAAGGGCACAAGGGCATCGCATCCACCATTAGAGACTTCTCAGCCAAGCCCTTGCTCTTATTTCAAATGTTACGCAAACTATAAAACTGATTTGCCCTGACTTTATAACCAACGATGGACAACATCGATCGATTTATCGTGTATAATCAACGCTGTTTCCGACGGCGCTCTCAACAAAAAATATGTCGTCGGTTGAATTGAGGCGGGTGATTCTTCGCACTTTTCAACAGAGAGCGTGGTAGATCTATTGGCTGAGGAATGGAGAGGTTTTGCTCGATGTCGATCGTAAAACATATGTTGGCCTTATTAACTGGTGCCTTGGTAGTCAGCCAAGTGAATTTCGTTGCGGCTCAGACGAATGGTTGGGGAAGCCTTAGCGGTAAAGTCAAAGTGGTGGGCGACGTACCACCGCCAGCAAAAAAAAATGTCGATAAAGATCAAGCAGTTTGTACCAAAGAGGGCGACATTCTCGATGAGAACTTGCTAGTCGACAAAGACGGATATCTTCGCGATGTGTTTGTGATGATGGTGCTCAAATCGGGTGAAAAAGTCCCGGTGCATGAATCGTTGAAAACTGCCCCCGAAACTCAAATTGTGCTCGACAATATCAATTGCCGTTTTGTCCCGCATGTTTTATTCGTGCAAACCGGACAAAAACTGACGCTAAAAAACAGCGACGATGTCGGCCACAATTGTCATATAACAACCTTTGGCAACGAAGAAAATGTGAACCTGCCTGCCGGTGGTTCGGTCGATGTCACTTTAAAAACTTCCGACAAAGTCCCCGGTGGTGTGGTCTGTGATATTCATAAATGGATGGATGCCACGATTTTAGTACGCGATGAACCTTATGTAGCAATTTCTGGAATTGATGGCTCGTTCAAAATCGAGAATGTACCGGCTGGGACTTGGAAATTTCAATTTTGGCATAAGAAATCTGGATTCATGGCCAAAATGAAAATCGATGGTTATGAAGTAAGTCGCAAAGGCGAAATTGAAGTCACTGTTAAAGCAGATGGCACCGTCGATTTGGGTGAATTGACCATCGCCGCCGATGCGCTCAATAAGTAAATAAATCAGCGCGATTGTCCTCGATCATTGCCGAGTCGCATCGTTCTACGTTCGAAGTTTTAGACTTTTGAAATCGTGTTATCAAAATCCCAGGCCTTGCGAATCAAAATTTTTTGCCCAACGCCAATTCGAAAGAGGGCAATCGAGCCCCGGTCTTTTGACACGATTGAGGGCTATCGTTCTAGTTTGACAAACATTTCTCTTGCGACAAATTGGCTTAGATTACAACCTTGAAGGTTGTTTGAGCCGGTATTGCTCGGTACAGATTGCTGGCGTTGAGCGACGCGTTTTATTTTGTGTCGCTGACAATTGCCTTTGCAGCCGTTTACTGGATTCGATCTCGCCGTTAACGAAGCGGGCTAATTGTTTTGCAAGTGCGATCTGAACGGATGTTCCGATTCGCACGGGTGCAGTGTCTTTCAGAGTCTATCCAGCAAGCCAATTCGGGTTGAAATCTTTGGGGTTTCCGGTCCAATTGAGGATCGGACATGGGACCGGGCGGCTCCGGAAAATGTTGATTCCTTAACGAAACTATGCCATGGTCGGGAGAGTTGAATTGTCGTTGTTGTCTAGCGGGCTGACGAAGCCGGTGACGGCGTGGTGGATCGCGCTGGGCTTTATGATTGCGATTGGTGGATGTCAGCCGGCTGGTCCGGCCAAGTTTCAATTGAACCGAGTGGAAGCGCTTAAGCAAGAAAAGCTTAACTCCGCTGAAACGGGTTCGATTGCCGCAAATTATGGTACTCAAATTGAAACCGTTTTGCGGGAATTATTGGGAACGCCGGATGAACCGCGATGGCCGCTGCTCGATGGTGGGGACGCCAGCGAAGAGCCTTATGCCTCGTTCGTGAAACGACTGCAGCGGACGGCAGGCCCTGTATCCAGCGACCTCGATGGCGAGCATGTTGGAATGTATCGAGCTCACTGCGCTCATTGCCACGGTGTTACGGGTGATGGGGCAGGTCCCACTGCTACAGCACTGAACCCTTACCCGCGAGATTTTCGACTGGGCAAGTTTAAATTCAAATCGACTCCCTTGCGTAAGCCCCCCACGGACGAAGATCTGACGCGCATTATTCGCGAGGGAATTCCCGGAACTGCAATGCCATCGTTTCGGACTTTGCCTGACGACGACGTGAGTGCTTTAGTGGACTACGTCAAGTATCTGGCGATGCGCGGCGAATTCGAGCGACGGTTGTGGGCGGAAGTGGCTGGCCTGGAAGGCGACCCCTTGATCGATATTGCAGGCTCGACTGAATCGGCAACTGACGAACAGCGCGCGGCGTTCAAAGAGCGGCTGTTGGAATTGACTGAAGATTTTTGGTTTGATGAAGTCGCAATGCGTTGGGAAGAGCCCGCAGAATATATTACAGTGCCTCCTCCGGCGCCAACCAGTTACGCGGTCGAGCACGAAGGCCATCAGGCACTCGTCGATTTAGGTCGTCAAGTATTTTTTGGCAAAGCCAACTGTTTGCAGTGTCACGGCGAGACTGGTTTGGGTGACGGCCAAACTGCCAATTATGATGACTGGACGAATGAGTGGATCAAAACGCCGGGAGTGGACTTGGCCATCAAGTCGACGTATCGCGATTTTTTGGCGGCCGGTGCAATGCCTCCCAGGCCCGTTCGTCCAAGAAACTTGCGTCATCCCATCCAACGCGGTGGCAGTTTGCCAAATGATTTGTATCGAAGAATTGCCAACGGCATTGAAGGTACCCCGATGCCTAGTTCCCCAGCCTTGAGCAGCGATGAAATTTGGGCGCTGGTGGCTTATGTCAAGCAATTGCCATACGAGGCCAAGTAGTTCTGCGGAACGGATGGGAAGTTAAAACATGAATCGTTTTTGGGGACTCTTCTTTTTGGCTGTGCCTTTAGCCGCCTTTGGCGTTTCCGCCCTGGCTGCTTGGGGTTGGACCCCGCTGGCCGGATTTTGGTTGCCTGCCAATTACAGTCGTGAAGGCGAAACGATCGATCAGCTGTTTCATTTGTTTCATGCGGTTGCCGCGGTGGTGTTGCTTGGGACGGGCCTAATATTGGCTTGGAGCATTTATCGTTTTGGAAATCGCGACCGAACCGCTGCACAATATTGGCCCCATCATTCGGTACTGGAGTGGGTGTGGACGATCATACCCGCGGGCATCTTGATTTTTTTGGCGCTGTTTCAAATGGAGAGTTGGAATCGCAGCAAAGCGGCCCATCCGGAAATTGAAGTTGCCGGCCAGCGTCTGCCGCAACCGCCATTGGTGCGAGTCGTGGCCAAGCGGTTTGGATGGGAATTTCACCATGCGGGGCCCGATGGCAAGCTGCAAACGGCCGACGACTTGTATGTCGAGAACTTGTTGTTGTTGCCAGCCGCTGAAATGGTGGTCTTGCAACTCGAGAGCAGCGATGTGATTCATAGTTTCTTTGTGCCAGGTTTGCGAGTGAAACAAGACTTAGTGCCAGGTATGAAACAGAAGATGTGGTTTGAAGTTCGCGAGCCCGTGGAGCTGGAAATTATATGCACGGAGTTGTGCGGCTGGGGTCACTACACGATGCAAGCCAAGCTACAGGCCGTGACGCGAGCCGAATACGATCGCTGGGTTGTTGAGGAAACTAACCGACGTCGACCGGAGTTGGCGGAGGTGGAACAATGAGTCACGATCCAGAGCATCATCCGAGTTTGTTAGGCCGGATTTTTTCGCGAGATCACAAAGTAATCGGCCTGCAGTTTTTGTTTTCGTCTTTGATTTGGATGGTAGTCGGCGGATTGTTGGCACTTGCCATCCGTTGGCAATTGGCTTGGCCTTGGTCGGACATGCCGATCGTCGGGCGTTGGTTGTTTGCGGCCGAGGGTGGACAAATTTCGCCGCAATTTTACAACGTGTTGTTTACGATGCACGCCACGATCATGGTGTTCTTTGTGATGATTCCGATCTTGGCCGGCGCTTTTGGCAATTACCTCATACCGCTGATGATTGGTGCTCGCGACATGGCATTTCCGACGCTCAATATGCTCAGTTATTGGGTGATGTGGCCGGCGTTTGCTTGTATGATTGCGGCGATGGTGGTTCCCGAGCGGGGCCCGGATTTTGGCTGGACGGCTTATCCTCCACTCGCAGTGTTATTCGGTCAATCACAAGCCTTGTGGATGATGGGATTATTGTTAGTGGGTGTGTCGTCGATGATGGGATCGATTAATTACATCACGACGATCCTGCAAATGCGTGCGCCGGGTTTGACGATGATGCGTTTGCCGATGACGATTTGGGGTATGTTGATTACGGCGATCCTACAAGCTTTTGCTTTGCCGGTTTTGACGGCCGCCGTCGTGTTGCAGTTATCCGACCGCGTGATGGAGACCGGATTTTTTGCACCCGAAGGATTGGTTAACGAACAGGGCCAAACCGTAGTGGCCGGTGGCCAAGCATTGTTGTGGCAGCATTTGTTTTGGTTTTATTCGCATCCGGCAGTTTACATCATGATCCTGCCGGCGATGGGAATGATCTCGGATATGCTCAGTTGTTTTTCGCGGAAACCGCTATTTGGTTATCGTCCGATGGTGTTTTCGATGTGTGCGATTGCCGGGATGGGGTTTATCGTCTGGGGGCATCATATGTTTGTCTCGGGGATGAACTATTTTCTCAGCGTTTCATTTATGGTGTCGACGATTTTGATTGCTTTGCCCAGCGGCGTAAAGACATTTAATTGGTTGGCCACACTATGGCAAGGTCGTTTAGTCTTTTCCGCTGCAATGCTGTATTGTTTGGGCTTTGTATCGATGTTCGTGATCGGTGGGCTCTCGGGCGTGGTGATGGCCTCGCCGGCGATAGATATCATGGTGCACGATACGTACTTCATCGTTGCACATTTTCATTACGTGTTGTTTGGCAGTAGTATGTTCGGAGTGTTTGCCGCAATTCATTATTGGTATCCCAAAATGTTTGGGCGAATGATGAACGAAACAGTTGGGAAACTGCATTTTGTATTGACGTTTATTTTTCTGAACGGCACTTTTTTCCCAATGCACTTTTTGGGTGCCCGGGGATTTCCGCGTCGATACGCCGACCCGTATGTGGTGGAGAGCTTTCGCGATCTGTTGCCATTGAATCAGTTCATAACCTGGTGTGCCCTGGGAATGGCGGCGGCCCAAATTCTATTCGCTGTAAATTTTCTCGGCAGTTTGGTCTTTGGGCGAAGGGCTGTCGATAATCCGTGGCGCGCTAACACATTAGATTGGCAGACAACCAGCCCGCCGGGGCATGGCAATTTTGCCGTCGAACCCGTCGTCTACCGCGGCGCGTACGAATACAGTGTGCCGGGCAGAGCTGAGGACTACTGGCCTCAAACAGAGGTGCCGACATGAGACGTGAAAACATGTTGACTACGAACAACGAATCGGATTGGAGATCAGCCCCGTTTCGAGTTTCCGTATTGTTGGCTTTGGTTTCGTTTCCATTGATTTGGTTTGGCGGTTTAGTGACAACGACGGAATCGGGGATGGCGGTTCCCGATTGGCCTGGCACCTTCGAGCACAATATGTTCACGTTTCCCATCTACGATTGGTTTTTTGGGCCATGGGATTTGTTTGTTGAGCATGGTCATCGCTTATTGGCCTCCTTGTCGGGATTCATTGCGATTGCACTGGTCATCGTCACGATCAACAGGCATGGCTGGGGGCGATTGAGCTATGCAGCTGTGGCGCTGTTGGTGTTGGTCATTGCGCAGGGCATGCTTGGAGGTTTGCGTGTGCTGCTCGATGAGCGGGCTCTGGTTGGCATCGACCTAACCAAACCAGGACATGAGTTGACAGCTAAGTTGGCTTCTTGGCAGGGCATCTTGCCAGCGCGAACGATAGCCAAAATTCATGGCTGTGTCGGCCCAGCTTTTTTTGCCGGTGTAATTGCTTTTGCAGTGCGAACTTCGCGGTGGTGGCACGAGCAAGCCCAGCGGCCCGCAATTGTTGATTGTTGGTCGTCCTTGCATCGCCAAGCATTTGGTCTGTTGTTGTTAGCTTTTGTGCAATTGGTGTTGGGGGCTTTTTTGCGACATGTGGCGGTTGAATCCCGTCCGACGATGTTTTTGCATTTGGTTTATACGCACGTGGCGCTGGCAACTTTGTTGGTGATTTTGACGTTGTGGTATGGCTGGCGGACTTGGCGTCGACGAAATACGGGTCATGGTTTATGGATTTGGTCGCGGTGGTTAGTTGTAGCGATCGTGGCCCAGTTTGGTTTGGGTTTGACGACGTGGGTTTTCAAATACGGTTGGCCCACATGGTTTGACAGTTGGATATGGGCCAATCAATTTGTGATTCCGGCGAGAAGTTTTTGGCAAATGAATATATTGACCGCGCATGGAGCAATGGGGTCGGCCATTTTGGGTTTGTGGGTCGTGCAAGTGATTCGGGTTGCGCGATTGCGGCAACTGGGAAAGAGCCGAGAAGAATTGTCGGAAATCGATCGGACCTCGGGGCCAGTTGGAGTACAATGGTCATCGATGGCGACGCCGAGTGTTCAATCAAAATAAGGGAGACTGGCGCGGAAGCCATTGACCGTTAATGCAAACAAGTAAATTGACAGAAACGATGTTACAGGAACGATCGATCGTGCGATCTGAACGCTTAGCGGCTTACTGGGAATTGACGAAGCCACGGATCTCGACGATGGTCCTGGTGGCGATCATGGTATCGGCTTTTGTTGCCGAACAGGGCCGACCGGAGATTGCGGGAAGAGCGTTTATTGGCGATCGGTCCCCGGTGTGGCCGCTGATCAACGTCGCGATTGGAATGTTTTTGGTAGCCGCCAGTGGCAACGCCTTTAACATGTACCTGGAACGCTATACAGATTTTCTGATGCCTAGAACTGCCAAACGTCCGCTGCCGGATCAACGTTTGTCGCCGGTGGCGGTGGCCACATTTGGTGCTGTCTGCTTGGGCGCAGGTTTGGCTTATTTGTTGATGACCCTGAACATGGCGACCTTTGTATGCGCGGCGATTACTTGGCTGCTATACGTGTGGGTCTATACGCCGATGAAAACCATGACTTGGCTGAATACGGAGGTCGGAGCAATTGCCGGAGCATTGCCGATCTTAACAGGTGGACTGGCCATGACCGAGTCGATCAGTCTGCCAATTTGGAGTTTTTTTGCTGTGTTGGTTTGTTGGCAATTCCCACATTTCATGGCGATCGCTTGGCTATATCGCGAACAGTACCGGATGGGTGGAATGCAAATGCTAACGGTCGTCGATCCCACGGGTCTGCGGGCGGGTCGAAAGTCGATTGTGATGGCGATTGCAACCGGCATCGCCAGCTTATGGCCATTGGCGGTCATTCCGAATGTTGCGGCTGCCGTCGTGTTCGCCATTTTATTAGTCGTTTTGGCCGGCTGGTACTTGTCGGCATCGTTGCGTTTTCATCGTCAACGCGACGATCTGGCCGCAAGAAAACTATTGAGAGTTTCCGTGATTTATTTACCGCTGTATATGTTGGTGTTAGCGGTATTCAGCCGGTTTGCAATGGTGTTCGAATGAGTAAGGCCGCTAACGTTGCGCTGGTTGTTCCGCGTCGCCCCGCGTTGGCTTGCACAAACGGCCAACTTGCCATGGCACTGTTCTTGTCGACCGAAGCGATGTTTTTCGGTGCGTTGGTTAGCAGTTATTTTATCTTCCGCTGGAGCGTCGCGCACGGCGTTTGGCCTAGTCATGAATCAGTGCATTTGGATGTGCGGATTGGTTGGTTGAACTCGGTGGTATTATTGGCATCGGGTTGGGCGTTGAGCAGAGCGATTGGTGCGTCGCGAGTGGATTTGGTGGGCCAGGCCAAACGCTGGTTGTTGGCGGCGATTGTTTTGGCAACACTTTTTTTAGCGATTAAGGGATACGAGTACTGGGAGAAGCATCGCGCTGGGGTGCTGAGTTTGCCGGGTGAAAACGCGATCCACGAAGCAGCGGATCTGGACTATTTGGCTCGTCTGAAGGTGTTTTTTGAAAAAGAATCATTGACTAATCCGCCAGCGGCGGTCGACTCTGGAGACGAACTCGAGGGAATGAGTGTTTCCTCGGATTGGCCGAAGTTTTTGGGAATGTTGCGAGGCGCGTTGGTCGATTGGCCGGCTCGCCAAGTGGGCAGGCAAACCGCAGATCCGATCATGAATCGGTGGGTCTTAATGAGTACGGCCCACTTAGTTTTGCCGCAAGCGAATCGACAGGAGCTGGGCGACTTTTTGATCCAACATCAACGCGACATCGAACAGCAGTTTTCAGAACGCCGACAACAACAAACGCAGTTGCAACAAACGTTGGCCGATGTTCAACAACAGATTGCCGCAGTTGCGCAAACGGCAACCGGCGATGACAAACCGCAACCGCCCGCTGAACTTACAGCCCATGCAGCACAGCTGACGCAGCAATTGACGGAACTGAATTTGGAATTAGGGCCTTTGGCCGACCGACGATTGTTATTGGCAACGATGTCCGAAAATTGGCATGAGGGGGTAAACCATCGTTTTGGTCTACGATTGCCTCAGGTTGTTCCCAGCGGGGCTGCTTGGGTCAACGCTTACGTCATGCTGACAGGTGTTCACGCGTTGCACGTATTTGCTGGGATTGCTGTATTACTGTGTCTGGTGCCGTTTCGATTGAATCGAAGCTGGTTGGGGACATTGCAAAATATTGGATGGTATTGGATGTTTGTGGATGCAGTTTGGTTTGTGGTCTTTCCCTTGGTGTACTTGATATGAATCGTTGGATACCCATCACATTGTGGATCATGGTCCTAATTTTAGGGGGGCTGATTTACTGGAAGTCAAAACAAAACGAACAGCAAATGGAAGTGGGCAAAGTGTTTGTTGAAGTCCCTTGGAAACAATTGCCCGATGTTCCGCGATTCGAATTGGTCGATCAGCGGGGTGAAACGTTTTCATCGGAACGACTTGATGGCCGAGTCTATGCGGTGAGTTTTTTCTTTGCGACCTGTCCCACCATTTGTCGCGATTTGAACGCCCAAGTCCAGCGGTTGCAACAGCAATCGCGAAATATTGATATGAGCTTCATAACGATCTCAGTCGATCCCGAACACGATACACCTGAAATTCTGGGACGTTATGCGGCCGATTACGGCGCTGAACCGCCACGTTGGTACTTTTTGACGGGGCCGCTGCACCGCATCAAGGAATTGGGCGAACATGCCCTGCGGGTTTCGATCGCCAAGGAGATTCACACCGATAACATTGTGCTGGTTGATAAATGGGGCCGTTATCGAGATCGGTTCAAGTGGGACGATCCCTACGACATGCAACGATTTATTCGCGTGGCGGGGGAATTGGCGAATGAGACCGCGCCACCCTTGGAGCAAATGGTTAGTACTCGCAATGCAATGGCAGGAGTCGTTCCGCAAAACTGGGATGATGTACCCTGGATTCGCGAATTTCATCTGACCGAACGCAGTGGTCAATCATTTTTTTCGCGAGACTTGACCGGAAAGGTCTGGATCGCGAGTTTCTTTTTTTCAAACTGCATGGGAATCTGCGTTCCACAAAACCAATATTTGGCCGGATTGCGAGGTCGATTGTCAGATGATGTACAGTTAGTCAGTATGAGTACCGATCCGGCGAATGATACCGTGGAACGGTTGCGCGACTATGCCGACCAATTGCGTGCTCCCAAGGAAAGTTGGTCGTTTTTGACCGGCAACGAAAAGCTGATTCGCCGCATTGGCTCGGAATTTTTTAAAGCGGAAATCGGCGGCGATCATCATTCCAGTCAATTGTATGTGGTTGATAAGTGGGGTCGAGTACGCGGGAATTTTGATTGGCGCGATGCGGCGGAAGAAGTGCGAATGATGCAGTTAATTACCGAACTGCAGTCGGAATCGAAGCCCGCGACGTTGCTGCCGGTCCCCAAGCCGCAAGCAACAATCGACGAGTGAACTGACGAATTGGATTTTGTGGATTTTGACTAAAGGCGAATATGGAAACCGAAGTGCTGTTGTTGGCCGCTGGCGATTCGATCTTGCCGCATGTAAATGCAGCGCTGAACACCACCGCGACGGTATTATTAATCGTTGGTTGGCTGTTGATTAAGCGTGGATTGGTAACGGCGCATCGCAATGCGATGCTAAGTTGCTTTGCGGTGTCAGTTGTGTTTTTGATTAGCTATTTGGTATATCACTACCAGCATGGCGATACCAAATTCCCGCAAGCGGAGTATCCCGTTATGGCCTGGTTCTATTATCCGCTGTTGATTTCACATGTATTGTTGGCTACCTTGGTCCCTGTATTGGCGATTGTCACGATCGTGTTGGGATTACGAGACAAACGGGACACGCATCGGCGTTGGGCTAGGGTGACGTTTCCAATTTGGTTGTATGTTTCGGTGACTGGGGTGTTGGTTTATTTGATTTTATATTGGTTTTGCCCGCCGCCTGCGGGGGTATAGCATGAATAAAGTTTACCGGCGAGTGACAATTGCAAGTATTTCCTGGATAGCATTCGTGGAACCCGCATGGGGCTGCCCCAATTGCGGCGATGCGTTGTCAGAGGCGGGTATGGCACGCGGTTTCTTAGCAAGCTTGGCCGTGTTATTAATTTTACCTGCTGTGTTGTTTGGAGGATGGGGTTGGGTATTTTGGAAACAAGCCAAACGGTACAAAGAAGAGGACAATTGCCCAACAAGCAATCCCTCGTCCCCGACGCTAGACGTTGAACGTAATCGTTAGTTGGATTGATAAGGCGAGAACGAATTGGGGCAAACGTCGTCAAGTTGCCATTGGCCGATTGAAACGTGGCCAACGTTCGGTGAGTCAGCTGTTGAAATGGCGAGGTGCGAAAATAGCGAGGTCTGAGGTTGTCCGGATAACTGCGTTGTTCTGGGTCTAATCGAAACTTAGTTTGACGAGCTTTCATGAAATCACTTGCCATTACGATGAGTTTTTTGACCAGTCCGCAGCGGCGTCGAAATTTCTGGATCCTGATTCGACTGCTGTTTTTCTTTTTTATTCTGGTGGCACTTTACACTGTGATCTTTCATGTATTGATGGCCTGGGAGGGGCAGGAACATAGTTGGCTGACGGGTCTGTATTGGACGTTTGTGGTAATGTCAACGCTGGGGTTTGGTGACATCACGTTTCAATCGGATCTCGGGAGACTGTTTTCGATTATTGTCTTGGTAACCGGCACTGTTTATATGTTGGTCTTGTTGCCGTTCATGTTTATACAGTTTTTGTATGTGCCATGGATGGAGGCTCAATCGGCAGCCCGCGCGCCCCGCGAGTTACCAAAGAATCAAAAGGGCCACGTGATTTTGACCAATTTGGGGCCGGTGGAAATGGCCTTGATTCGCCGGCTCAATCAATCCCATATACCGTATGTGGTGATCGTGCCGGACTTAACCGAGGCTCTGAACCATCACGATCAAGGTTATCGTGTCATGGTTGGAGACTTAGATGACCCGCAAACTTATGTCGCGGCGAGAGCGGATCAAGCGGCATTGGTCGTTGCGAATCGAACCGATACTAGCAATACAAATATTGTTTTTACCGTACGCGAAGGTGCTTCACACGTTGCCATCGTGGCGACAGCCTCGTCAACGGCATCGGTTGATATCTTAGAACTGGCTGGTAGCAATCAAGTGCTCCAGTTAGGCAAAATTTTAGGTCAGGCCATGGCGCGCCGGGTGTTGGGGCGCGACGCCAAAAGCCATGTGATTGGCGAATTTGGCGATTTAATGATTGCCGAAGCTGCGGCGAGTAATACGCCTCTGGTTGGAAAGACATTGCGGGAGATTGGGCTTCGCCAACATGCACCCGTCAACGTCGTAGGCGTTTGGGATCGGGGCAAATTTCAAATTGCAGGTCCGGAAACTCAAATCAAAGAAAGTTCGGTGTTGATCTTAGCTGGAACACGCGAACAATTGACCGTCTACGATGGGCTGTTTTGTATTTATAAAGCATCCGAAGCGCCAGTTGTCATCATCGGAGGTGGGCGAGTCGGTCGCGCGGCGGCGCAGTCGTTTACAACTCAAGGAGTTGAATATCGCATTGTCGAGAAATTGCCGGAGCGAGTTCGACAACCGGCTGACTATGTTGTGGGCGATGCCGCGGATTTAGAAGTCTTGGAAAAAGCAGGGATCCGTCAATCATCTTCGGTTTTGGTCACCACCCACGATGATGACGTCAATGTTTACTTGACGATCTACTGTCGTCGTTTGCGTCCGGACATTCAGATCCTGGCACGCGCCAATCAAGAACGCAATGTATCGACGTTGCATCGTGCCGGCGCTGATTTTGTATTATCGTATGCCACAACCGGCGCCAGCATTCTGTATAACTTGTTACAGCGAACCGATATTTTATTGTTGGCCGAAGGGCTGGATGTGTTTCGAACTCCGGTTCCAAGGGCACTGGTCGGCAAGTCGTTGGCGGAATCGGGAATACGTTCTGATACGGGCTGTCATGTGATTGCCGTGGTCGAGGGCGATCGGTTTGATGCTAATCCTGCTGCACACGAACCGCTGCCGGCGGATGGCGAGTTAGTATTGATCGGTAGTATTGAGTCCGAGAATCTGTTTTTGACTCGCTATGGTGCTGCTTAGGCGGTTGGCCACGAATTCGAACCTAAGGTGCGCAGTGTTGGTCACAAAGCTGAAGCTTTGTGCGCGGTAGTGGTCACAAAGCTGAAGCTTTGTGCGCGGTAGTGGTCACAAAGCTGAAGCTTTGTGCGCGGTAGTGGTCACAAAGCTGAGGCTTTGTGCGTGGCCGTGGCCACAAAGCTGAAGCTTTGTGCTCGGCAGTGGTCACAAAGCT
>JBGSMY010000119.1:0-7903 GCA_041739975.1 Pirellulaceae bacterium | reverse complement strand
TATTGTCATAAAAAATTATTGTCAAAAAACGTGTTCATTAAATTGGTCGTTAAGCGCTGGTACTCGGCTTGCGGCTTGAATCGGCCGCAAACTGTCTTGCACCGATGAATATTTGCGATGCAAATCACGCTTCCGGAGGATCCGTAAACTGCTGCTGTATCCAATCCAAACTCTTGGCGAATTCTTCGCGTGATTGGTCAAACGCAGCAGCCGATTGGAAAATCTTATTGACGAAGACGGCACCGACAATCGCCGCGACAACCAGTGCGCTCCCGCCGACAATTAGCAATGCCCATCCGATATGTAGTCCCAATGTATTCAAACCGACCGCGGCGGCCATTAACAGCAAAGGCATCGAGGCAATCCCAACTACAATGCTAGCGATCACGAGTGCGAATGCCGCTTGCACTTGGCCTAGCCATGTTTTTCCATCGATCCTAAATAGCTTGGCTTGTAATCTTGCCAAGGCTAGGCTATCTCCGGCGAGCCCTTTCCAACCATTCAACAGGCCGTTTTTACCGCCATTATGGTTGTTGCTCGTGCCGGATTTTTCAGAACTCGAAATACCAAAAGATCTAATCATTTTCGTTTCCAAAGAATGCCAAGGATGACTCCAACCGCCAACGCCGATGCCAAAATTGGAAACGCAAATTTCTTGCTTAATTTTTGTTTTTGGTCAATTTCAGCTTTTGGTTGGTTTTCGCTAGGAGAAACGTTGGTATTCCGATCACGCGGTTCGGCCGATCGATTACTCTCCTGGCTACCTCGCGAACTTATTTGATGTTTTCCGTTTCTGATCATGGCCCCATCCTTTGTTGCGTGCTGGATGTCGGATCGGCTTGACGCGGATGTTTTGATTCCAAGCCGTGATTTGAGTTCGATTCGAATCCGGCTTGGCCGCGTTGGAGAAAGCCTGTCAACTGAGACATGGCCACCCCCAAGGCGTTCCTTGCCAAAAACAAGCCCGCTGCTGTTGTGAGGTTTTGAATCATTCCGGGTTTTTTGGGAATGGGAATTTCTATCTGTTCGTCGTTTGCCAACGCTTGCGCCAGTGATTCAGGTATTTTCACTGTGGTTGATGAACGTTGAGGAACAAGCAGAAAGCCCATAACACCGACAACCGCGGCGGAAACCATAGGATGGGCAACGACGTGATTTTTCCAATTGAATGCTTGGCGGGTTCGTTCGACTAGCGTCGCGGACTCTAGTGAGATTCCACGTCGCAAGTCGGACATTTTCGCTTTTATTTCTGTGGCATCCATCGCTTGCTCAACCTTTCATTCAATGGAGCAGTGAACAAACTTGGCGGACGCCAACTCAAAAATCCACCACACCGCCGCGGAACGAATCCAGTCCGATTAACCTTTCATAAAAGTCGGGGTAATTGCCGACAGCCGATCCATGAAATGTTTGGCGTAATTCGCTGCCTGCCTTTCCATCGACGCGAGACTTGACTCTTTTTCTCGCGATAGCATTGCTACTGCGAAAATCCCCGTAACCACTCCAATTCCAAACGCAACGGTGGCGGCGGAGATCGGACGAGCCTCTACCAAATCGGAGGTTTGTTGCCCAGCCGTTTCGAAGTATTCTTGCACACGACTTTCCATGACTAAGTTCCTTTTCAAATTTCAAAACAAAAAAGATATTCACCGATAATGAGTGATACAGGGATAACCAAATCGATGAATTGAAATCGCCTGGTTGCTTTCTTTGGCGACGACCATTAACGGGAACGCAGCGCCAGACCTACCACCACACCCGTAATCAAGCCAACACCGAAGCAGACCGACAGTGATTCAACAGGGCGTTTTTTCACGTATTCCTGGGTTTGCTCGTATCCACTTTTCGCCATTTCCATCGCTTGGTTGGCGTATTCTTGGGTCGTATCGCTAACAGAGGAAGCGAGATCTTGAGCTGAATTTTTGACTCGCTCGACAATCGAAGCGCCTGCGCTGGTAGCATCGTCAAAGAATGCTTCAATCTTTTCACGCGAGTCGCCCGTTTTCCTCTGTATTAAACCCACAACCTGTTCGAGATTGCCTTGGGTCTTGCTGACTTCGTCGTCAGTTAAATTGCCCCATTGCTCACGAATTTTTCCTTTGAGTTCGTTCCAGTTGCCTTTAAGCGTTTGCTGATTCATATCTGAATCCTTTCCAACTTTTGGAGAATGGTTTATCGAGATTACAGCCGCATCCGCGGACTTGGGAACTCTATCGCAAAGCGCATGCCAAGAACGAGGCTGTAAAAGCAGGGGAGTTATATTGGACCTTCGGTTGATTTTGAGGCAAGCATTTGGTCTAAACTAAGTACTCGCGATTTGAGAAGGTAGCCAGAGCATTGATAATCTGGACGGTAAACGACCAATGTGGTTTTGAACCACGCATTTCGAAATTATTTTGAATCGCAACGACAAATGGCAGAATTCACTGCTTGCCAGTTTGCGTCCAAAAATGAATTAATGAATCTGAGGTGAACGGGCAATGAACTTAAGTAACCAAGTGCCGAATGTGGGCCCAATAATTGTAGGCATCGGCGCCGGTACAGGCGGCTTGGAAGCATTTCAACAATTATTGATTGAACTAGGCGACGCTTCAAACCTAGCCATCGTCTACGTTCAACATCAGGAAGTCAACGACCGTTCTCTGCCGATTGAGTTAATAGCTCAATCCACACCGTTACGTGTTGAATTGGTTTCCAATCGACAACGCATCGAATCGGCAACCGTTTACGTGTGTCCGGCCGGACTAAACCCAGAAATAAGTAAAGGGACGTTACGCATTGCAAAATTAGCTAACGACGAAAGGCCCACAACACCCATTGATATTTTCTTGGATTCTTTGGCTAGCGATCGGGGCGAACGCGCCGTTGGCATCATCCTGTCCGGCATTGGGTCTGATGGAACACTGGGCCTGAAGTCAATTACCGATGCGGGAGGGATGTCGTTCGCGCAATCGTCTGAATCGGCAGCGCACGACAGCATGCCGCGTAGTGCCGCGATCGGTGGAGTTGCCGATCACGTCATGGACCCTAAAGAAATTGCCGTCGAACTTAAACGCTATGTTACTTATCTGACGAATTCTCAAGGAGCCTTGCGAACTCACACTGCAGATCAACAGATTGTCGACGCGATTCCCACCATTGCCAAAATCTTGATGGAAGCCACGGGACACAATTTCCAACATTACAAGCAGAGCACTTCCGTTCGCCGAATCCGCAGAAGAATGCAAGTGTTGAAATTTTCTGACATCAATACCTATATCACACATCTTAAAGATGACCCCCGCGAACCACAGACCTTGTTTCGCGAATTGCTAATTAGTGTGACGGCGTTTTTTCGAGACCCAGAAGCATTCGATGTGCTGTCGCAAACAGTGATTCCTAGTCTTTTTGAACACCGCAGTTCGGGCGAGACCGTTCGAATTTGGGTGTCGGGTTGCGCAACGGGTGAAGAGGCCTATTCATTTGCCATCCTGTGCAGGGAAGTTTTAGATCGAATGGAATCTCCGCCGGAATTGCAGATCTTTGCGACGGACATCGATGAACGAGCGTTAAAGATTGCTCGTTTGGGAAATTATCCCATCGGAATCGAAGAAGATGTCACTGCCGAACGTTTAAAGCGTTTTTTTGTTAAACGTGGCAAGCGATATCGGATTGTTAATGCCATTCGTGAGTTGGTGCTTTTTTCCGCTCACAATTTGATAAGCGATCCGCCATTTTCGCGATTAGATTTGATTTCCTGTCGCAATTTGTTGATCTATTTAGGCCCGCATTTGCAACAGAAATTAATCCCTTTATTTCACTACGCGTTGCGGCCCAAAGGGTTTTTGATGTTGGGGCCATCTGAAAACATATCTTCGCACGCTGAATTGTTTCGCGTCCTGGATTCAAAGTATCGAATTGCGCAGCGCAAAGAAACGGACTTAAAAACTACCGCATCTTTGAGCCTTTCGAACGATGTTACAAAATTAACTTCGTCTGAAATCGGTCGAACCACGGCCATCGCATCCAATACATCGGGCGACCTAATGCCAATCATGCAGCGAATCGTGCTTGACGAGTTTGCTCCGAAATCCGTCATTATCGAAGAGGACGGAAAGATTTTGTGCGCGTCGGCCGACATGCACAAATACTTAACCATAGGAACCGGGAACTTTCAGAACAACATTATTTATTTGTGTCGCGAGGGATTACGAAATGGACTGCGGGCGACGCTTAAGGAGGCCAAGTCGAAACGAAGAAGAATAATTCACGATGACCTGAGCGTTCGTGTCGATGGCAAATTGCAACGTGTGATGTTGACGGTTCAGCCCATGCCTCGCGTTGGTGAGTCGGCTGAATTGTTTATGGTTGTATTTCAAGACTACGGACTGGCACTGCCGCTTGAGGATACAAAGCAGGAAAACACGGACCATGATCTGCCTGAACGTATTGGGAATCCGGCCCACCATTCCGAGGCACTCATCGCCCACCTCGAACGAGAGCTCGCCACAACCCGCGATGATCTCGAAAAGTCGATTCAAGAATATGAGACGACCAATGAGGAGTTAAAGGCTAACAACGAAGAATTGCTGTCGCTCAACGAAGAAATGCAGTCGACAAATGAAGAGCTTGAAACATCCAGGGAGGAAATTCAAGCTGGCATTACGGCTTTGGCGAAGGCGCACAAAGATCTTGAAAATTTATTTTCAAGCACTCAAATTGCGACGCTGTTCCTTGATCTAAATCAGAAATTGATCCGATTTACACCGGCGGCAGCCGAGATTTACAACTTAATTGCCTCCGATCTTGGCCGCCCTTTGGGACATCTTACCCATCGCGCCATTGAAATGCCCAAGATTCCAACGCTGGCCGAGTTGACAGGGACCGAAGGTTATAACGAGCACGAAATTCAGACGCATGATGGCCGCAGGTTCATCAGGCGAGCCTTGCCATATTATGGTCAACGAAACGTCGAAGGGATCATCTTAACTTTTATTGACATCACCGAAAGAATCCAACGAGAGACTCAACTGCAATTGGCAATGTCAGCCGGCCAACTCGGCGCATTTCAATGGGATGTTATCGCCCATACATTCATTTGGTCAGACCATGTCTACAAAATTCTTGGCTGTACAAACGAACAATTCGACCAGACCCTCGACGGTTTTTATGCGTTGTTAGACCCCCATGATTGCGACGCCGTAAAACAAAGTTTAATTTCCATCCTTGCGTCACCAACAGACCAATTTGATCTTGAATTCCGCGCAGTGCGCGGCGACAGTCAACAGATTATTTGGCTGCATACCGTGGGAAAAATCGTTCGCGACGAACAAGCAAAGCCGTTGCGAGTTTCAGGGATTATCCAGGATATTACCGAGCGCAAACAGATGGTCCATGAGTTTGCGGACCGCGAGTCTCAATTGCGACGTGTCATCGACAACATGCTTGGATTCGTTGGGATTTTAGACACCAGCGGCGTGCTGCAAGAAGCTAATGCGGCCGCTTTACAGGTGGGCGGACTTACCCGTGACGAAGTGGTTGGCAAACCGTTTTGGGACTTTTATTGGTGGTCGCACGATAAACAAATCGCCAATAATTTGAAAGTAGCAGTAGCCAAGGCGTTGACCGGTGAGATTGTCCGTTACGATGTCGAAGTCCGCGCCGCCGGCGATTCGCGTATTACTATCGACTTCATGTTAGTTCCCGTCAAAGACGACTCTGGCCAGGTAACTCATTTAATTCCCTCGGGGATGGATATCAGCGAACGCAAACTTGCTGAACTCGAAGTCCAGCAGCGAGTGGATCAACTCAACCTAGCGTTGGAATCAGGTCGGATGGGACTTTGGGAATGGCCAATCGCTGGGGATGTCGTCCACTGGTCAACTCAGTTGTACGAAATGTTTGGATTTACTCACGGCACATTTGTGCCGACCAAAAGTGGTTTTTTGAATATCATTCATCCGGAAGATCGCCAACTTATCGAGGGCATGATTGAGTCGGCCATCAATCGCCCCGAAGAGAATCATGAATGTGAATTTCGCGTGATCCGGGGCGACAACGGAAAAATCGCTTGGACCCATAGTCGCGGTCATATCCATGGCGCCAACGAAGACTCCCCATTATCGTTACTGAATGTCGCCGTCGACATTACGGAACGCAAAGAAAGAGAACTGTCATTGGCATTTCTGGCGGAACTTCACAATCGTTTGGCCGCATTAACTTCTGTTGATGCGATCATCAACGAAGCTGGCCAAAGCGTTGCAAATTACTTGCAATTATCACATTTCTTAGTCATTGAAATGAATAATATCGCGAGTCAGGCCAACGTCATTTATGACTATTGCCCCGACGGTTCTTTAGACTTAGTCGGGGTGTACGATATGTCTGAATTTATATCGCCTGAGGAGCAACAGCAGCTTGCTAAGGGCACAACTTTAATTGTAAACGATACACAAGCGACCCATCGTTCGGAACGTCACATCAAAAACTTCGCGGCTTTGCAGATTGGGGCTTTGGTTAGCGCTCCCAGCAATCGCGATCGACAATTGCAGTTCATGATCGGTGTCACGAAACCAACCGCACATCTTTGGCGGACCGACGAAGTAGATTTGTTGCGTCAACTTTCAAATATCCTGAGATTGAAGCTGGAAAGATCCGAGGCCGAGTCAGCGTTGCGGGAGAGTGAAGAGCGATTTCGCGATTTAGCAGATAACGTATCGCAGTTTACTTGGATGGCAGAGCCCAGTGGTTCGATTTTTTGGTACAACCGGCGTTGGTTCGATTACACCGGCACAACGCTAGAGGAAATGAAAGGCTGGGGTTGGCAAAAAGTCCACCATCCCGAACACGTTGATCGAGTGGTAACCAGCTGGAAACAGGCATTGGAATCGGGAGACGTGTGGGAAGACACGTTTCCGTTGCGTTCCAAAGACAACGAGTTTCGTTGGTTCCTCTCACGAGCTCGCCCCATCCGCGACGCCGCAGGAAACATCTTAAGGTGGTTTGGTACGAACACCGACATCACCGATGCCAAACAGGCCTCCGTGGCGCTACAGGACAGTCAAGAACGACTGAGATTGGGAATTGAAGTCGCCGACTTTGCACTTGCCGAAATCGACTATGAGTCGAATACCGTTAAACTGTCACCAGAGGCCGCTAGACTTTATGGCTTGGGAAGCTCAGAAACGAAAGTCACTCGCGATCATCTGCACCAGACGATCCATCCCGATGACTGTGAACGAGTGGTCGGTTGTATCCAACAAGCATGGCGAGTTGACGTCAACGGGAAAATTGCTACCGAACATCGTATCCTCACACACGGTGGCGGCGTCCGCTGGGTTAGCATACGGAAGCGGGTATTTTTTGATCGCAGCGTGAATCCACCTCGCCCCATTAATGCCATTCTTGCTGCACGCGATGTTACAGAACACAAGCATTGGGAAATTGAGCTGCAAGATCGTGAACGACATTTGCGCCGAGTTATCAATAACCAACTCGGGCTGGTGGGTATGATCGAACGCAGCGGTATTCTGGTTGAAGTCGACGAAAGGTTTTTGCGAATTGCAGGTTTGACTCGCGATGATGTGATTGGACGACATTTTGCCGATTGTGCTTGGTGGACCTACGACTCTGCCGTTGCCGACCAAATTCGCGAGGCAATGAAAAAAGCTTTCGCCGGCGAAATCGTGCGATTTGATGTTGGTCTTTATGCCAAGGGTGACCAACGGCTTACGATTGATTTCATGTTAGTTCCAGTCCGCGATCGAGATGGTAATGTAGAATTTCTAATCCCATCTGGCGTCGATATTTCCGAACGCAAACTTGCCGAAGAACAATTGGAACACGCACGGGCGGCCGCTGAGGCAGCCAATCAATCGAAAAGTGAGTTCCTAACCAATATGAGCCATGAAATCCGAACCCCTAT
>JBGSMY010000076.1:0-11326 GCA_041739975.1 Pirellulaceae bacterium | reverse complement strand
ATTACTACCGGGATAGCATGCTTCAAGAGGTGGAGGAAGGACCGTTCGATGAAAAGCAGCTGACAGAACTGGTAAAACTAGGCAAGTTAAAACTAAATACGAAACTGCGAAGTCCAACACGGACCAAGAACCAGCTTGTTTTCGCTGAAACGATCATCAAACTTGCGACGATGATCAACCAGGTGAAGATTGACAAAGAGAACCAGAAACGCGAGGCGGTTGAAGCGAAAAAAAAGAAATCCGAGCCGCCAGTGGTTGTTGATCCACAACATGACGTGATTCCCGCGCCCATCGCAAATAACCCTTACTCTCCGACCGGCGTAGGTAATTACCTTCACAGCAAGGGGTCGACACATGCAATCACTGCACTTGGGCCAACGCAAGTCACTGTGAACGTGCCGGTGCAACGAACTAATAGTATCGCAATGGCCTCGATGATTATTGCGATCATTGGATTGTTAGGCTCGTTCATTCCCATCATCGGAATCACAATTGGCGGATTTGGTTTGATCTTGGGGATAGTTGGATTGATCGTCTCGTCTTCGCGAGGCGGCTCCGGGGTCGGTTACGCAATTGCTGGGATATTCCTAAGTTTGATTCCGGTTGGTATTGGTGCTTTTATCATGATCTTTTTGGCGACAGCTGCGGTTGGTGTCAGTGAAGTCGCGAACCAATTCAGTAAAGAAATGGATCGAGTCGCCGCTCAACAAGAGGCTGACGAGCAATCTCATAATGAATTCGCGAAGAAGTTCATTGTTCATGAGGCGATAGTAAACTTCAATTCGGATTCTATTCAAAAGGTGTCGTTCCACATTAAAGTCGAGAATCAAACTGGCAACGCTGTTAAGCGATTTTCACTCGAAGGGATTTACCAAACTCCTGGCCGAAGCGTACCTTGGGCGACGGGTGACATCTCTTACGAGATTCCAGGCGGACTCGAGCCCGGGGAAACTAAAGAGTTCGATTTAGCCCCGAATATGTTTTCCGAATGGGGGCGCATGGAAAAACAAGAAGGTGGTGTCCTTTCCGTTGTTGTATCCAAGGTTTACGGGATCGACGACAAGCCATTGAAATGAATTTCTGGATTCAAAAAAAATTTCTTTCCGTTTTCACTTTGCATCAATAACCCTGAGGAGAAATCAATGAATTGGTTTTCGATTCTTGAGGCTTACGCCGTCACGTTTGGTTGGGCGATCGTTGGATCCGTAGGTATGGGGATCGGCATCATTATCGGATTGAAACTCTTCACGATGTCAACCAAGGACATTGATGAATGGAAGCTGATTCGGGATGGAAACATTCCCATGGCAATTATCATTGCCTCTGTGATCTTAGCGATCGGTTACGTCGTTGGATCAGCCATAAACCCATAAACAGGAGCCAGTAAATGAAGAGTTTGTTACCTGCTTTGCTTTTGTTGCCTGCCTTCCTTTTGAGTATCATCACAGAATCAGCGGCGCATGGACACGGAGGTCGTTTAGATAAAAATGGTGGTCATCACGACCGCAAAAACGGCGGTTACCATACACATCGATCGAGTTATACACCTCCGCCACCAGAAGATGCCGAATCGAGGGAGGACTCGGTTCGAACCTCCCCACCCTTAGTACCACGACAACTTGCAAGGACTGAGGCCAGAACCAGCTCGCGAACCGAAGCAAGGACATCAGGTAAACTTGGGAGGTCGACAGACGACAGTGAAAAACAAGAATGGACCTTTAACGACCTCGAGGCAATGCAGCAAAAAGCTGAGGACGTAGAACAACAAGCTTTAATGTCGGCCAAACCGAACTTGCTAAAGCCTGAATTCTCGTTCTTCGAAATGAATAGTGACACGGATAATGCGATACCGAATTACCACTACGTCGTTACTATTCGTGGTGATTCTTCGAAACCTCTCAAAGACTCTCGGCCGACGGAAATAGAGCTTCTAGAGTTTTCTAAAAAAATAACTAAACCCAGCGCGGACTTGTTTTTTTACTTGAACGGAATGGGATGGACGAAACTGAACTGGTCGCATATCTCAATCCGCGATGGAAAGGCAAGCTGTTGGACCAGGGATATTCTGGACACTGAATTTAAGCAAAATCTCGTTTTGAACTTAAAGCACGAGATTCGAGAATGGCAAAGCAAGGATGGCAAGTTTTCCGTGGTAGCTCGATATTATTCGCGAAAAGGCGATGAAATTTCGTTGTTCAAAGAAAACGGCGAACGATTATGGGTCACGATGTCGAAGCTTTCGGATCGCGATATTGAATACCTAAAGCGCCATCGGATATTTTAGAAAACTATTCCGACGGACCAAACGTGTCCAGTGGGTCGAAAATGATAGCACTTTTCCGATTAAACCTACTGGAGAAACTATCATGCACCCCGAATTTTCCATCGGCGAGATCATCACCTTTGACTACCCAGCATATAACACCGTCGATTCACGAAAGAACATTTGGCGAACTCGAACTCTGCTGGTCAGCGGGATCCGCGATCTGGCCCGAAAGTCACTTCATCCGATCACGATTCAGAAACGGCCGATGACGGCCCGGGGGCGATGGTTGATTACCGGCGTTTGCTTGGACTGCATGGAAGAGAGATCGTTTTACTGGGAGTCAATGAAGGGCAATTTCGCAGCAACTTGGCTGACGTTTGGGCTGTACCACCCTGAACGGGCTGAAGATGCGCCAGTTCACCAGTTTGGAGTGTTTGCCCCCAACAAGCGAGATCGGCTTTTTATGCGAGATGTTTTGAAGGTGTATTACGAGGAAACAGAAGAGCGAATCGATGTCGATTTTACGCTCGGTGTTTTCCCGGTTTTGAGTGTATCCGATGTATCCGATTTAGTGTTTTCGAATGTCCCAAATTGTACTGGTGAACAAGATGAATGCTTTAAAAACACTTGATAACAGTGCCCCCACTTGGACTCGAACCAAGAACCTATTGATTAAGAGTCAATTGCTCTGCCAGTTGAGCTATAGGGGCTGGCAAATGCTGCGTTTGAATCCAAAGTAATTTTGGAATCGAGTACGCAGTGTTTCTTCGGAATCTTATCATACCGACTCATGTAGGTCGTTGACAACCCACCGCGCGGTAAACTGATTCTTTTGCGGAATTGCTCGCGTTAATGTCCGCGATATTGCTCGCTTATTTTCCATATTGTTTTCGGCGTATCGATGGCGCTATTTACGGCGTATCGATGTCGCTATTTTCCGCGTATAGTGGGCAATCCAGGGTCTAACGCGTTTGGCGACTATTCAATCTTGCCCGTGATTTCTGCTTGCCCGCCTTTAACGGTGTCAAGTGTGATCTTATAGTCGCCTTGGCCAGTTACGGTCCATTGCATGTACAAGAAGCTTTTGCCTGGAATATTCTCCAAACGAACCTCAGCCGGTTTCAGCTTTTGAGTCGATGCGTTTCGCATCAAAACGTCGGTCGACCAACGGACCATCGCCACTTGTAGATCGTCGCCTGAAATTTGCACTAAGTCAGGCCGCGTAATCTTTTGCCGAATATCGACGGTCGAATGCGTTGGCGTCACCCGTAGATTTTCAATAATCGCCGTGACCTCATGGACTCCCGGCGCAATTTGTTTACTTTCCACCGAGCGAATCGATACCTTGGGCATCTGGTCCGCATGATACAACGTGAAGGCCATGTTGCGATGACATTCTTCTTGCAACATAAATCCCGGCGGTTGACGTCCCCAATTTTTCTTAAAACCGCCCACCTCAACTTTGCCGTACAACGGATGATCAACTTCTTCCCATGGCACAATTCCATCGCCAAACAATAGATACTTTTCAAAAGCATATTGAGTCTCCCGGCGATCGCCAAAACCGGAATCCTCGGCTTTTTGAAAGTACAAATACGAGGTGAACAATTCGTTGGTAAATGTATAAATGCCCAACATCTGATGAAACCAATCGATTTCACCACCCCAGACTTCATACAAGTCTTCCGCCACGTTCATGTACCGATAACCAGGCAGCAACTTTTCGCCATGTTTGCCAATCACATCATAAACAGCCAAGTCAGCCGCTTCATATCGATCGGTCAGCGCCCCCGGACCCCGCAACAACATGCCACCCGTATTGTGATAGGTTTGCGCGCCAGCAATATTCGGATGTTTGATGACAAAGTCAGCCATCATCCGGTTCTCTAATATCGAAAACGGATATCGATGTGCACCACCTTGGATCGATTTCGGCTGCCAGTTCCACGGCCAATCGCGATTCGGATCGTACGAACCCGGTCCATCCTCACCGGCACGTCCGTCGTCATCAACATCAATCGCTTCCGATCCAATTAACGTGTATTCGCCCTTTTCACCTTCAGCTACCGGAATCATCAAAGCCGGATATTCCGGATGAGGTTTGAAATTGCCGTTTGGATCGCGAATCCTCATCTGGGTGATATGTCCGTCAGCGTTGAGATCGTTTGATGTATCTTCGTCGACTAGGCCGTCGCGATCATCATCAATTGGGCGTTGGCCGGAGCGCGGACTACTGGTCGTATTGGGTTGGTGAAAGTGATGATCGCGCGAATCGGGACTCATGATCGGCAGAATATAAAACACACGATCGCGAAGTAGCGACTGCACAAATTGATTTTCGTCATGCATTTCTAACAAAAACCAAGCCGTGTACATACATACTTCGGTCGCTTGGATTTCATTGGCATGAATCGAACCGTCAATCCAAAATCCGGGTTTTCGCTCGGCATCACCTTGTTCAAAGTTGGTGATGGTAAGGATCCACATTTCTCGGCCGCCATAAGATTTTCCCGCCGACTCGAGTTTAGCTAGTTTAGGAAAAGCCGCGACCATCTGCTTCAAGTGCTCGGTGGTCTGCGCATGGTCGTAATAGCGATTCCAAGCAATGGGCACTTTGGGCTGTGTTGGTCCGCCCGCGGCCTTATAGACTTGTGCCACTGCTTCCTCTTGGGCATTGGCTGTGTGGCCAAACGAAAAGGCAGACACCATGGTCAGCGCCAATCCATATGCCAGTAAACGATCAATTCGCAACATACAGGTGTTCCTTGAACGGCACACTGCTTTCGCAGGTTTCCAATTATTTAATTTCGACGGTTGAATTAACAGTTGAGATGGCAGGACCATAGACCGAGATCGTTCCACTGTCCACGGCGGTCTCGGGCAATCGAACTAACCAAGACTGTTCCGAACTGCCGTTAACTCCCTCGAGTCTTGCAATTGAATTTCGTGGGCTGCAATCGATAAATTTCGTACCTTCGGGCAAGTTCAATTTGACTTGCAGCGGATAACCTTCGCGAGTGACGTTGCCGATTTCAGGAATAGTTGGCAAGTACCCCACATTGACCACGCGACAAGTAATTCGCACCAGTCCCCCGCCGAGTGTTTCCGTTTTGACATCACGGACTTCGACTTTTGGCATTAACGATGACATTTCGATCAGCCACTGCACATGCGGTTCGATTAATGTTGGGATCAATTTTGCTGGTGGGTTCAGTCGGTAGAAGGGTTTGAATCCACCTATTTCGACAACCTGACCAGGAAAATCGGGGTGCTCGATTGGCGTCCAATCAACAAATCCATCGATGCCTTCCGCTGCGAACCACTGCAGTGCGTTGAGATCCGCGGTCGCGTCGCCAGCGGTTGCCGCATCGTCATTGGTTGTCGATGTCGTCGTGGCGTTGGCTGCGGCATTGCCACCTCCGCGTGGAGCGCCTCCTCCGCCCCGTCGACCGCCCCCGCCGGCTGCGCCACCAACACCTGCACCACCACCGGCACCCCCACCTGCACCAGCACCCCCACCTGCACCACCACCGGCACCCCCACCACGACCTTGCGGGTCCTGCCAAGCGACCAATTGCCAGCGGGAACCGAAACGGTTTTGTGCTGAGTACTCGCGTGCTGTTCCCGACTTCTTATCCGATTCTTTGTCCGATTCCTTGGCGTCGTCCGCCTTGGGCGTCGCCTCGTCGCTTTTCGGTTTTTCAATTTTTGGAACCCACCAACCTCGCGAGGCAAATGACCAGCGTCCATAGTGGAAATAAGCCCATTCAGAAAATGAACCTTTGCCAGCTGGGCTAGATGGGGCGTCTTTACCACCGTGTAAAGTGCGAAATTTTTCAGCCAAGAAATTGACGTGAGGCGCGTCGGCAGACAGCAAGGCGGTTTTAATTCGTTCGCGTTCTGTTTGTGGATTGGGTCGCCAGACGTTGAACAAATTATCTTCGGGTGACATCGTCAATACCAAGTTGATATTGGGGTGATCAAAAGCGAAGTCGACCACCGCGCGTGTTTCCGATTCGGAAACCTGATGAACGCCAGCGGACTTGCCAAAATAAGCGTAACGGAACGTATGATTGCGATTGAAATCCACACCATCACCCGGATCTTCGCCAAATTTTCCGTCGCCATCAACATCTTTCGATTCGACCAGCAAACGATATTGACCGCGTTCGTTTTTTGCTCGATCGACGGCCAGCATTACCCGCGGATCATCGGGATGGTCGCGATGTGTGCCGAGATCATCGTGGACTCGCATTAAAGTAATCACACCATCGCCGTTTAAGTCACTAGGAGGATCTTCGCCTGCAGCAAAATCGCGATCATCATCGGTGGTCCGGCCGTTGCCGGTGATCTCGCGCTGAGGTGTGCTCGTAAAGTTTCGTTCGGTGGCATCAGGTGTTGGCGAAGGGATGATGTAAATCACATTACTTTTTAACATCGCGACTGTTTTTTCGTCCCCTGCATCGGCTTTGGCTATGATTTGTTCCGCAATTCCCATGGCTATTTCGCAGCCCACTAAATGAGCGCCGTGAACGTTGCCGACGACGAGGACAGCGGGCGGATCGCTATATGCGACTGCCGAGGCTGTTCCCAGTGAATTCGTTTGCGGATGCGTGGGTTGGCGGTTTTCGGCACCTAAAGTAATTAACCAGATATCGCGTCCTTCGGCGGTCTTGCCAATCGAACGGGTCGCTGCCCACGCAGAAGCTTCTAAGGCTTGGACACGTTTGGACACGGCTTCGAAATTGGAGTAGCCTTCAATTGCCGGGTTTAGTGGCCTTTGTTCGACGGCCATCTGAGGTTGGCGATCATGGGGGCTGGCCGAAATCTGCGCGCCCCACAAGGCTGTCGATAACAATCCAACACACACTATAATTAGATACCGCATCGACATTAATTCTCTCTCGTAAGTAACGGACGATCGACAATTCGTGTAGGTGCTATCGTTGTTGACGGTCAAGACGTTGTCAACCGGCAATTCAACAACCCTACAAATGCATTTCAAATTTGGAGCGAGCGACCTAAGTAAAAAACCCGCTCGTGGTTAAGCTATGGGGACATTGCCCATAAAATTTGTATTTTGCATCTCAGTTTGTCCCGCTTGTCGTTTCCAGTTGTGGAATTTCAAACGGGGCTTTACCAGTTCGTTTCAGCAGTGCGTTGGCCGACGTCGAATTGGTGAACAATTCCGTCGTGGGATCCATGGTTAAGTCCGAGCCAATTACCAATTGCGGAGCGCCTTCCATATCGACGCCATTGGCCGTTAGGTGTGTAATCATACGTTCAACGGCGTCGGCAAACACGGGGTGAAAACTGGCGGCTTGCCGCACGTCGGCCACCGTTCCGAGATTGCCGGTTTGATGTGACACTCCACCCGTATGACATAGTGCACTCGAGATATGGCCTTGCAAGACCGGCGCATTGAGTTTCGATGAGTCGTTGGCGATTACGGCATCGACAAAGTTTTGGTAGTGCAAGCCATCGCCGCCGCCTTCCCATTTTTGAATGGACGTTCCTGAGCCATCGAACGCTTCGGCGCTAGTGTAGTTAGGGATCATCACGTGTCCTTGTTCGCATTGGACGATAACGCCCACACGCGAGCCGCGGAAACGGTCCATGTTTCCTTCCCATTCTTTTCGATCGCCGTGGAATTTTTTGTCGGCTGGCAATCCACGAGTTTCAAAGATCAATGGCGCTTTTTCATAGGCATGCAAGACAACTTGTGTATTGGGTGTATTGCCGGCATCTTGGTACCCCAGTCGAGCGCCGATACTCATAACGCGCGGCGAAAGTTGTTGTTCGCCCAAAAACCAGCGAGCGATATCCATTTGATGGATGCCTTGATTACCCATATCGCCGTTGCCCGTATTAAAATCCCAATGCCAATCATAATGCAGTTTGGGCCGATAAATTGGTTTGGGGTCCGCCGGACCGCACCACAGGGCAAAGTCGATGTGTGCGGGGATCGGAAGTGGATCGGTTCGCACACCAATACTCAACCGCGGTTTGTAACAGGTTCCAATGGCATAAAGTGTTTTGCCTAATTTTCCGGACTGCACAAACTCGACAGCTTGGCGAATAGCGGTACTGCTGCGAGATTGCGTGCCGCATTGGCAGACTTTCGATAATTGTTCGGCCGCACTCGCCAATTGTCGCCCCTCCCAAACGTTGTGGGAAACGGGCTTTTCAACGTAGACATGTTTGTTGGCTTGCATGGCCATAATCGCGATTAGCGAGTGCGTGTGATTAGGCGTGGCGATCGAAACGGCATCAATCGTTGTTTGGTCAAGCAGTTTGCGAAAGTCTTGAAAGCGCTCCACACCCAAAGGGCCGCCAACCGACTCCAAGACTTGTGCGTCACAATCACTGACTGCAGCGACTTGGTCGCCAAAACCGTTGATATGATCTTTGCCCCGGCTATTAATTCCAATAACGCCAATTCGAATTCGAGCATTGGCTCCATGGACTCGTGCATAAGATTTGGCACTAAGTGTTAGGGCCGTGGCACCGGCTGCCGCTAGACTCAGAGCTTGGCGTCGGTTGAACTTCATGGCAATATCTCCTCGTGATGAGTTAGTATTGTCGCCGCAAATGTTAATTTTGCGGGAACAGATGATAGTTTAACTGGACGAAGGGAAAGCGAAAACCTATCGTCGGTGGAATCGACGACCACACGCGATATTGAAACGCTACAACCGTGAAAATGCCGGAAAAAGTGTGCGTGTTAGATACGAAACTCTAGCGTTCGAAATGTCCGATTCGCATAAACCCTATTGAAAAATGAGCACTCAGGCTGCTTCCGCCGCGGTAGAAATTGCCGAGAGTGTGGTATATTGACCAGACGTGCCTGAAGTTGAAGAGTGCCCGTTTATTGTCGAAATATACGCAGCGGCATGAGATTGATTTGGTTGGACCGAAACGTGGGAGGCGAGAACGTCGATGCGATTTGGAATCTTGGGACCTAGGGTAACGATCGTGACCTTGGGTGTCACATTGGGTTTGTTAGCGCGACTGGTAATTGGCCCGCCAGCTCCGGTTGAGCCGAACCAAAGGCGCTTTCTTAACCCGGAGCCTTCGCTGCCGACCTGGACACTTGCTCCGAGCGTCCCACCAATTAGGGTTTTTCCATTTGAAGATGCTCCGCCAGCTGATTTGCCAGAGGATTGGTATCTGGATCTCCCATTAAGTCGACCGGGCGAAAAAGCTAACGAAGACAAAAGGCCTTAAGGAAAACAGGGCCAATTCGGCGGTCAATCAGGGGCGAAATCAATAATCTGACGGCGCCAACGAACTCGATTCAGCTATAATTGAGAAGATCAATAGACTAATTTTGAAAATGGGTGGATGAAATTGCAATGGACGAACGCAATCTCGAACCAGAATCCGAACCAGTAACAGCACCGGACAAGGCTTCGGGCGGAGAATATCATAAAATCGGCGAAAGGCTAAATGGCGATGAACTACCTCGGTACATACCGGTTTCGGTAGGCTTGTCCGCCGATTTGAGGGCCCAGGTTGCGAGCGGCACTAACGATTCGAGGTCACAGAATAAATCGCTCGAGCGGTTGACAGCGAGTGAAGATCAGATGATGCGGGGGCCGATGTTTGCCGTTGATCCGTCGGGAGCACGCGAGCGAATTATGGCGAAATTAGAGGAGCGGCCCCGTGAAACATGGGCCGGACGACTTTTTTGGTTACTTTGTATGGCCGCTTTTGTTGTTGGCCTTTGGCAAATTGGACCTTTAGTTGCCGAACGTTATCAATATGCACTGACGCGAGGGCGTGTTCAGGCAGAGTATGAGAATGCCGACAAATTGCTGCAGAACTCGCCACTACTGGGTTTGTCCAAATCGTACGAATTAATCGTTCAAAAAATTCGACCGAGCGTCGTGAGCGTCAAGTGTGCAAAAGTCGTCGGCCAAGACGTTTCCGGTCGTATCATGCGAGCCGATGGTCAGGGTTCGGGGGTCGTGATTTCCCAGGACGGATACATACTTACCAATGCACATGTCGTTTCAGGCGCTCAATACATTTTTGTCAATTTGTTTGACCGGCGCGAGTTTCCTGCCGAAATTGTGGGCGCTGATGTCCGTACGGATTTAGCTGTTTTGAAAATCAACACGACTGGACTGATCCCGGCAACCTGGGGTGATAGTGACGCGTTGGATGTTGGTTCGTTAGTATGGGCGATTGGCAGTCCCTACGGTTTGGATCAATCGGTAACTTCCGGAATCATTAGCGGCCGCAATCGATATGATCAACATCAAGACAATAGTCCTCAACAAGAATTGTTGCAGACCGATGCTGCCGTCAACCCCGGCAATAGTGGTGGACCCCTGGTGGATGCCACGGGGCAACTGATTGGGATCAATACATCAATTGTGGGCGAGGCATTCCAAGGTATTAGTTTTGCGGTCCCAAGTGCGGTGGCTAAGTTCGTTGCAGAGCAAATAACAAAGTATGGCAAAGTCAATCGCGGTTATTTAGGAATGAGACCCCGAGAAGTCGACAATGAATTGATGGTGCAATTAGACTTGCCAGACCTGGATGGCGCTGTCGTAACGGAGCTCAGTCCAATTTCGCCGGCTGCAGACGCTGGTATTCAAAATGGCGACGTGATACGCAGTTGGAATGGGACTCCAGTGAAAAATTACTTGTTGTTGTATCGATATATTGCCATGACTCCGCCAAAATCTACTGCGGAAGTTGGACTAATTCGCGGCGGCAAACCACTACAGGTTAAAGTTAATTTGGGTGAAGCGCCTGATCTACCTCCGGCACGTTAAGTCTCTATCCGTCAAACTTCGCACCTGCTCGAGAGCAGTCGTGGGCGCCGGTATTCCACCGGCGTTCCGAGCTGATTTTCTGGCCTTCAAACTTTAGCACTTGCTCGGGATCAGTCGTGGACGCCGGTGTTCCACCGGCGTTCAGAGTATTGTTTCTAGCCGTCAAACGTTCAACCCTGCCAGGGCGCGGCAGTCGTGGACGCCGGTGTTCCACCGGCGTTCAGAGTATTGTTTCTAGCCGTCAAACGTTCAACCCTGCCAGGGCGCGGCAGTC
>JBGSMY010000056.1:0-7989 GCA_041739975.1 Pirellulaceae bacterium | reverse complement strand
GCCACTCTTCGAAACGCAGGTCTCACCGCCATGCGACTGGAAGGGCACAAGGGCATCGCATCCACCATTAGAGACTTCTCAGCCAAGCCCTTGCTCTTATTTCAAATGTTACGCAAACTATAAAACTGATTTGCCCTGGTTGTTCATCGGTTAACATTGCACCCGCACGAATAAATCGATCGTAGGATTCTTTGAGCAGCTGTTGTTGTTCTTCATTGAGTTTTAACGAATCGCGTTCTTCATACAGTTTTTGCACGCGAGCAAACAGTTTGCGATTGAGCAAAATGTTGTCGGAGTGGGCCGCCAAACGTGGCGCCATTTCCAATTGAATTTTTTGGATGGTCGGATTGGAATGGGCCGAGCTCATGTTGGAAAAAACGCGAGAAACTCGCGTCAAGATTTCCCCGCTGCGTTCCATGGCAACGATGGTATTTTCAAAGGTGGGAGCTTCCTGTTGATCGGCGATCGCGACGGATTCAGCCAATTGTTGGGCTATACCGGCCAGCATGGCAGGTTGGTAATGTTCATCGCGAATGGCAGCAAAATCCGGCGCTTCAAAGGGCAATCGACTGGCGGCAGCGAAAGGATTAGTGGAATCCAATTGAGTTGTTTGTGCGGAAATGGTCGCCGTAGTCACCGTTACTCCTGCTAACAGAAAAAAATTACTTAGGGCTCGCGCCAACGTTCGATGATGCATAATAGGCTCCTTGGCATTCGACGAATCGAAATGGTTTGTCTGTGGAAAATCAGAGCGCTTCATCAAGTGCGGGAACGCGATAATAAATTTCGCGACGAATTCACTTGGTCGGTCAGATTTTCGTTCGATTGTAGCAAGATTTCACTTTTATTTCTACGATCGTTACAGCCATTTCCAATCGCCAACCGATTCGAACCAATAGTCGAGACTGGCCGCCTCCAAGGCAATCGAGTCCAGCGGTTCATCAACTAGCGACCGCGCGCGCAGCCAGTCGATTTCATTCCACTGGATACGGTAAAACGCACTTGTCAGGCGTGCGGAAGCAGTACCCAAGGTCAATTGGTCTTGAGAACCGCCGTCAACTAAGGTGACACGATCCCATCCTCCACCGCCATGGAATTGGGATTGAGAAAATTGTTGCAACGTGACCAGTCGCGAATTCATGGTCCAGGTCGCCAATTGAGGAGAAAAATAAAACTGGTCATCGCCGTCCGAACCACGGACATCCGCTTGGTCTTCACCGCCACCGCCAATAATTAAATTCGTGGTAAAGCCGATAGCCTGAGTTGTCCAGCCTGCATTTGTGACACGAATGCCGTTGACGTCGGCTAGTAACGTTTCGGCAGACGTCGATCCGCGTAGTGTGATTCGATCCAAGACGTGTCCGGATGAGCGAAGCGTAGTATCCTCGAAATGATAAGCGCGGTGATCGTAGCCCACGCCAACCGTTAGCAGATTCGCAGGCAAGGCGTTAACCGTATCGCGAAGTGGTCCATCGAAGACCGACAATTGATCCCAGCCGCCATTGGCATACGTTGTCGAACGCTCCATGCCTTCGACCGCAAACGCAAATTGGCTCCCTGAAAACCAACCGCGGCGTGGAAGCAAGATCAAGGAGTCTGCCAGTTGGGTCCCATGAAAAATTACCGGATCAAATCCCGCATCCAAATTCACCGCAACATTGCGGGCTTGTTCAATTTGAATTTGACCTTGAGGCATGACCAGTCGGACGAAATCTGGACCGCCAATGAATCGATCGGTGCCGGAAGTACCTTGCATGGTAACAATCTGAGTGCCGGTTGCGGCAGCCACCCGATTGTATTCAAACTGCCGAGCGGAAAGATTGATGCCGGCCCCATTCCAATGCAAGTGATCGCCAATAGAGTTCAATTGAGACTGCGCCGTTTGGGCAACTAGATCGACGGTATCCGTGCCGCCACCACCCCATAAATTTACTCGCGAAAAGCCATTTGCAACAACGGTTTGCGAGGGCGACAACAGCCGAACCGTGTTTAAGTCCAGACGACCGTATTCGTTGGCTTCGGTACCTGTTAACTGCAATTGATCCAATCCGTGGGTGCTTTGCAAAACAAGACTTGAAACTCCGTTGGGAATAGAAAATTGAATCCCGTTGATGGATAGGTAGTTCGTATTCAATTCGTATCGCACATCGTCGGCAAGTGGCGTCGTCGTCACCACCCACTGGCCAGCCGTGAGCGTACCTTGAATGGCTGTGGTCGCCTGAGCCATTTCGAGAGCGCTGGGCAAGTTCAACCGCCGCAGTGAATCGGACCCGCTGCGAACGGTATCCCCTGTAACGGCCAGTAATTCGCGAATTTGTGAAGCGTTTAAATTTCGGTTCGCGGACCAAACGAGTGCCGCGGCTGCAGTCAACCAACCGGTCGCCACACTTGTGCCGCGATAGATCACTTCTTGTTCGGCCGCATTCACCGCGCGATGAATACCAGGTGCGTCGATTTGGAATGCACCCGAATTGCCCACTCGATTCGACTCTGGCAAACGTGAGCCGTCAGGAGCAACAGCACCGGCGGCTATGATGTGGCTGAATTGTTTACTTGCTTGGGCGAGTGGCGAGGGCTGTGCGCTGGAATTGTTTCCGGCCGCGACCACCACCAACGCGCCTCGGCCGCGAGCATGTGCCAGCGCATCAATCAGCGCTTCATTGCTCGGTAAATCGAGTGGCAAACTAATAATTTGAGCGCCTTGATCGACTGCGTAGCGGATCGCGGCGACAACGTCGTCGCTGTCGCCAATGCCCGTTTCGTCAAGGACGCGCAGCGGCATCAGTTTAACCTCGGGCGCCAATCCCGAATCGCCAGTTATACTTTGACCGGCAATGAGATCAGCCAGCCAAGTGCCATGGCCCCATGGATCAATGACTTCACCTGCGTTGCGTACATAGTCATAGCCGTGAACATCGTCGATCAATCCATTGTGATCGTTGTCGATACCATCGCCGGAGATTTCATCGAGATTGGTCCACCATTTCCCTTGCAATCGCGATTGTTGGAGGTTTGCACCGGAGTCGATTAAAGCAACCGTGATACCTTGGCCGCCAGAAACGGTGTTTGCGGCCGTTAGTGGCGGGGTATCTTGTACAATAGTCCCCGCAGCGCTGACGTTTTGAGTCCCAGCAGTAAAGACCCAGCGGCCCACCAATCCGTTGTCGAGATCGACAAAGTACAAATTTCCATCGGGGGCTTGTTGGATCTGAACGACATACTGGTGTCCTGTGGCAAACGTTTGCACGGAGTTAATAGTGCCGTTGGCATTAAAGCGAATATTGCGAACGATGCCTTGGCCGAGATCGTTGAAGAACAAGTTATTTTGATAGGTGCTGGGGTATGTCGATCCCGAGTAAAAATCGCCCAAGACAATGGCATTGATACCCGAGGAGTGATTCAGCGCGTACAGCGAAGGAGTTACCGTTTGTCCGCTGGCGTAAAAAGTTTGCGCCGCGGCCAGATTTTGATAACCGCCAGTTCGCAAACTGCTGCCATTGCCGCCTTCGTACCAGGGCCAGCCAAAATTTGCACCCGCCGGAGCGGCATTGATTTCTTCCCACTGCGTCCAACCAACATCGCCCACATAAAGTTGTCCGCTGGTGGGATGGGGCGCAATGCGAAATGGATTGCGCAGTCCCAACTGATAGACCTTGGATCGGTTCGCGTTAGAGTCGCCGTTGTAAAACGGATTATTGCTCAATCCACGACCGGTAAGCGGATCGATACGAAGAATTTTGCCCGACAAATTGTCGATGTCTTGAACCCGCGCCGTTCGCGGATCGACTTGATTATAAGAAGTGCCGTCGCCAATGGACACAAACAACGATCCATCGAGACCAAATTCGATGGAGCCGACGGTGTGCGATTCGCTGTCGGTGGCGATGAAGTCATTAAGATTTGTTCCATTGGGCAAAATCCCCGCGGGAGGTTCCGAAAAATTCACCGTGCTGTTAGCAAAAGCATTGAAGTTATTCCAAGTACTATTGCCGCCAATTAATACGACTTCGCTATTGGGAATGATCGTCGTGTAATTGGTCGCGGCATCGGCAGTGACACGAGTCATTCTGCCCGCGCGATTACCGTTGCCATCGGGGCCAGCAAGTGAGCCGGCGGCTTGCTGGCTTACTTGGGGAGGATCGTAAGTGTAGAGCAAATAGACGTATGGGTTTTGCGTGAAGTTAGGATGGACGGCGATATCCAATAGGCCTCGGTCGCGAGTGCCGTTAACGCGATCGCGAAAATCTAAGAAAGGAGTTGCCAGCAAGATGCCGTTGTCGACAACGCGAACGATACCCCGTTGCTCCGCGACATACATTTTCGAACCATCGGGTGTGAAATCGAGCGACGTGGGTTGTATCAACCCTGTGACGATAGATTGGGTTGCCAATTGGTCGCCAGGAGTCACAGGCGGTGGATCAGCGGCGTAGAGTTGAGATCGCGGGATGATCTGCAAAGATTGACTGGCGCTTTGCCAAGAAAGCTGCATCACAGCTCCACCCGTGTTTTCGTAATATTCGAGGCGCAAGTCGTAAAGTATGCCGGCTTGCAAAGCGATGGTCCCCGTGTGAATCGTGGGAGCGTGATCGTTCCATTGATCGATGATCAATTGGTTGTTAACCCACAACCGAACCCCGTCATCCGAGCGGGTTTGGAATGTGTAGACTTGTGAGAACCGCGGTTCGATTCGGCCCGTCCAACGCGCGGAAAATGTGTCGGCACCCATGCCATTGGCTGGCGAGCCAGTCGACCAATCAAAATCAACGGTGGAATCAACGCGATTAATGAACCGACTGGTAAAGCTGAGTCCGTCAAAATATTCGCCTAACAATCCAGTGCCTTCGGCCCGGATTGCGTCGTTGTCTTCGATGGAAATCGTTGCCGTCCGCGGCGCGCCTAAGGATCCGCCTCCTGTGACGTTATCGATGCTAAAGCCAAACGTTTCATCGCCTTCGACAATCGCGTCGTCGAGCAAAGTGATCGCTATTGTCTTGGACGCCTCGCCCGGATTAAACGTTATAACCCCGGTTCGCTCAACATAATCGGTTCCGGCGGAAGCGGTAATCGCAACCGTTCGATAATCGACGGTCACGATGCCGTCGGATCCATTTTGACGGACGACCGTCACGGAGACTTGTCCAGCGTTCTCGGGTGCACGAATCACACTGGTTTCAACGCTGAAGGATCCGGCTTGCAGGCTTTGATCAAATTGGAAATAACCATTGCTATGCAAAAACTCGCTCTGTCGAAAACCCGGGACGATCCCATCGCCAGCTTGCCAAGTGCCGGTTGAAAAAACATTGGCCGCTTCGGTCTGAAATACGGTGCCATCAATACTGAGGTAATCGACTTGTAAATTGTAGTCGAGGTTGTTGGCGGGTTCGTAGCGATCATTAACAAAGGCAACCCGCACGCGATTGGCAGAGACGGAGCCCACCGCACGGTATGAAAACGACTGAAAAGCATTGCTGACCGTAAAACTGCCGACAGTAGTCCCGTCGATTTGGAGCTCAAATTGTTCGCCACCGACTTCACCGCGAGCGCGGACCACGATTTGAGAACCCGTGTTGCCGCCCGTTTGTGCAAATTGGAAGTAGCCATCGCTGTGCAAATATTCACTACTGCGAAATCCGGGAGCAATACCGTCTTCAGGTTTCCATGTCCCGGTGGAATAAACGTTAGGCGCCTCGGTTTCAAATCGAATTCCATCGATGGCAATCGCATCGATACGAACATTTCGGTCGTAATTGTTGTCGGGATCATAGATGTCGTTGGTAAAAACAATTCGCACGTCATTTGCGGAAATCGGTCCCGAGGAGTTATGAGTCAACGTCACAAATTGTCCGGCATAAGCATCGCCGCCTAGGTTGGACCAGGTTTGAACGGTTTGCCCCGCCAATTGCAATTGAATGGTTTCGTCGTTGGTGACACCCGCGGCGTATACTTGAAGGGTGGCCAACAATTGGCGGGCCTCCAAGGCTTGGTAAGCCTCGGCAATTGAAATCGTATTGAAATAAGTTACGCGTGGTTCTGGATCGCGGCGCTGTTTGTAATTCATCAGTGGGCGTCTCAATATCAAGGCTGACGGACAAAGGGAAACCTGCTTACGCGCTGCCGAGCGCGACTCGGTTATCGACACTTCTAGGTTAGTTGAGCCGAAAGAAATTAAAAGGCGAGAATTGGGCGGAGGGAACCGTTCCGCGCAAAAAAAGAACGCGACTGAAATTGCGGTTACAGGTGGAGTAACAGCAACACGTCGCGTTGGTTAACAAAAATGAGCGGCGGGCTTGGTATTGGTCAGCCGGCCGCTAAGCGATTTAATTTTGGATACTAAACCAGTGCGGTAACTTTGGCCGTTTTTACCGTTTTGATAATTGCCGCAGCCACACGATATGGGTCGGCATTGGATGCTGGCCGACGATCTTCGAGCCAGCCTTTCCAACCGCTATCGACCGTGCCGATCGGAATGCGAATTGACGCGCCTCGATCGGAGACACCAAAAGAGAATTTGTCGATCGATTGGGTTTCATGTAGGCCCGTCAGTCGCATATGGTTGTCGGATCCATAAACATCAATGTGTTCTTTGATCCGAGGTTCAAACGCGCGGCAAACTTGTTCGTAAACTTCGCGGCTACCACAGGTGCGGAGTAAGGTGTTCGAGAAATTGCAATGCATGCCCGAACCATTCCAGTCGCCAGCAACTGGTTTGCAGTGCCAGTTGATCGTTACGCCGTATTTTTCCGCGGTACGTTCGAGCAAATAGCGTGCGATCCACATTTCGTCGCCAGCGGCGCGAGCACCTTTGGCAAAGACTTGAAATTCCCATTGGCCCGCCAACACCTCGGCGTTGATGCCTTCGATGTTGATTCCAGCAGCCAAGCACAAATCCAAATGCTCCTCGACGATTTCGCGGCCAAACGCTTTGCGAGCGCCGACGCTGCAATAGTAAGGTCCTTGAGGCGCGGGGTAGCCGTCTTTGGGGAAACCCAAGGGTTTATTAGTGTCTGGATCCCACAAGACGTATTCTTGCTCAAAACCAAACCAGAAGTCATCGTCGTCTTGATCAATCATCGCGCGACCATTGCTTTCGTGCGGTGTGCCGTCCGGATTGAGAACTTCGCACATGACCAAAAAGGCGTTGTCGCGATCGGGGTCGGGAAAACAAGCAACGGGTCGTAACTGGCAATCGGAGGATCCACCGGGAGCTTGGCGAGTGGACGAACCGTCAAACGACCACATCGGGGCGTCGGCAAAATTTCCGCTAAAATTTTTGACGACTTTTGTCTTGCTCCGCAAGCTTTGGGTGGGGCGGTATCCGTCCAACCAAATATACTCCAATTTCGACTTTGACATGAACCATTGCTCCTAAGCGAACAGCCACATTGACCCAGAAATGACACAGCGAACGACGCTTCATTAAGATTAGCCTATTTTGAAAATGGCAAAAGTCGTAATCTGACAAAAAAAATGGTGCATTTGGTAGCGTTTTTCGGGAATAATACACTTACGGGACTTTAGGGAAAACCGTAGGCCCCAAACTTGACTTTGTGGTGCCGTAGCAACGAGACGGTCGCCAACGCGATGGTTGGGCAATTGCCGAAATGCGTCCATCATTTTGAGTTTGCTTGGCCCGTAACCATCTATCAGAGTAAAAACGGAGAGCCGTGTAAGGTTCTCGGCACTCAAGCGAACAATATTCAGCAGCGTTTTCTAGACGCAATATTGGTTAAGTTTACTAGCTCAAATTGAACAATGTCCGGCTTGAATGCGTGATAACCGGTACAAGCATTAGTTAATTCAGCGTCCTGGTTTTCGGTGCACACTCTTCAGGCATTTGGCTGCGTTGTTACCCAGGGCAAATCAGTTTTATAGTTTGCGTAACATTTGAAATAAGAGCAAGGGCTTGGCTGAGAAGTCTCTAATGGTGGATGCGATGCCCTTGTGCCCTTCCAGTCGCATGGCGGTGAGACCTGCGTTTCGAAGAGTGGC